>JANOKY010000482.1:0-2016 GCA_031419635.1 Burkholderiales bacterium
GGCTCTCCGGTTTTAAGCGGCGAGTGCGTACGTTTGATCGTTCGCAGTTACTTTGTTTCCAGTGGATTTACGAGCGAACTGGTGCTCGGCATGCCCTGCGTCGGATCCGTACCCACGTCGAAACCAGGTCGGCCCCTCAGGACGGTAGTTTAGGCCAGTTGCAGCCAATGCAAGAGTGCCGCCGGTTCGGTGAGCACGGCATGCGCGCCCCAGGCCTCGATCGGCTCGCCCTGGCCGAGGTAGCCCCAGGCGGCGGCCAGCGTGGCCATGCCGGCGGCGCGGCCGGCTTGCATGTCGCGCAGGTCGTCGCCGACATAGACACACGCCGCAGCATCGATGCCGGCGCGTCGTGCCGCTTCCAGCAGCGGCGCCGGGTGCGGCTTGCTGTGCGGCGTGGTGTCGCCACTGATGACCACCACGGCGCGCCGGTGCAGGCCCAGGCCCTCGACCACCGGCCGCGTGTAGCGTTCGGCCTTGTTGGTGACGATGCCCCAGCGCCGGCCGTCGGCATCGAGGCGCTCGAGCACCGGCACCATGGCGGCGAAGACGGTGGTCTGCTCGAGCAGCGCCGCCTGGTAGCGCTCGAGAAACTCCTGGCGCAAGGCGTCGAAGCCCTCGTCACCGGGCTTGACGCCCAGCGCGATGCCGACCATGCCGCGCGCGCCCGAGCCAACCATCGGGCGCAGAGCGGGCAACGGCAGCGGCGCGAGTTGGCGTGCAACGCGCATGGCATTGGCAGCAGCTGCCAGGTCCGGGGCACTGTCGATCAGGGTGCCGTCCAGATCGAACAGCACCAACTGCGTGGCTGCCTTCATCTCGCTGGGGAACTGCAGCCGAACAGGTAGTTGACGCTGGTGTCACCCGACAGCCAGTAGCGACCACTCAAGGGGTTGTACTCCATGCCGCGGGTGTGATCGAGCTGCAGGCCGGCATCGCGACACCACTGCGCCAGCTCGCTCGGGCGGATGAACTTGGCGTACTCATGGGTGCCCTTGGGCAACAGCTTCAAGACATGTTCGGCACCGACGATCGCAAACAGAAACGACTTCGCGTTGCGGTTGAGCGTGGAGAAGAACACCTGACCGCCGGGCTTGACCAATGCCGCGCAGGCCCGCACCACGGAGGCCGGGTCGGGCACATGCTCGAGCATCTCCATGCAGGTCACGACATCGAAAGCGGCCGGCCGCTCGGCGGCCAGGGCCTCGACCGCCACGTCGCGGTAGTCGATGTTGTTGACACCACCTTCGAGCGCGTGCAACTGCGCCACCTTCAAAGGCTTGAGGGCCAGATCGATGCCCAGCACCTGCGCCGCGCCGCAGCGGGCCATCACTTCGGCCAGAATGCCACCGCCGCAGCCGACATCCAGCGCCAGCTTGCCCTTCACGCCGCCGGGGCCGAGCAGGCGTTCGATCCAGTCCAGCCGCAGCGGATTGATCTGGTGCAGTGGCTTGAATTCGCTGGTCGGATCCCACCAGCGGTGGGCGAGCTCGCTGAACTTGGCCAGCTCCGTGGGGTCGGCGTTGATCATTCAGCAATGGTAGGAGCTAAAAAGGACAAACCCCGCCGCAGCGGGGTTTGTTGATTCAGCGAAGCGCGTTATTTCCGGGTGCGCGTACCGACGACCTCGATCTCGACGCGGCGATTCTTCGCCTTGCCTTCCTTGGTCTTGTTGTCGGCCACAGGCTGCTTCTCGCCCTTGCCTTCGGTGTAGACGCGGTTCTTCTCGACACCCTTGCTCACCAAGTAGGCCTTCACGGCATCGGAGCGATTCACCGACAGCTTCTGGTTGTAGGCATCGGAGCCGTCGCTGTCGGCGTGACCGACGGCGATGATGACTTCCAGGTTGATGCCACTGGTCTTGCTGACCAGGTCGTCCAGCTTGGCCTTGCCTTCGGGCTTGAGGACAGACTTGTCGAAGTCGAAGAAGGCGTCTGCGGCGTACGTCACCTTGGTGGCGGCGGGCGGCTGGGGAGCGGGAGCCGGGGCAGCGACAGGCGGCGGCGGAGCCGGACGGGC
>JANOKY010000483.1:0-1726 GCA_031419635.1 Burkholderiales bacterium
GCGCCATGAAAACGAGCGTGATCGACGTGCGCGACATGCTGTCGGTGCTCAGCGTGCAGGGCGTCGAAGAGCGCATCGGCGAGGTGCCAGGTGTCGAAAGCGTCACCGTCAACCATGCTGCGGCTACGGCCACCGTGCGCTATGACGAGACACGCCTTCACGTGGGCGATATCAAGTCGGACGTTCGGCAACGGGGCTACACAGTGGCGAACGAGCCCACGCCGAAGCCCAGTGTCGAGTCGGAGCCAGCGGGGCAGGCGCCGCCGCCGCAATCGCTCGTACCCTCTCCTGCGAAGGACGCAGTGGGCACTGCGCCGGCAACGCCGGCTGCCACCCCACCCAAGGCCGCCGGGGCTGGCGCCCTGCACGAGCCCATCACCGCTGCTGCTGCGCCACCCGTGAGCGAAGCCACCTCGCCTGCGACCACAGTGGCCGCAGAGCCCGACGGCGAGGCACCTGGGCCCATCGAGAAAGTGACCGCCTGGGTGCGAGAGGCCTTGACCGGTGACGACAAGGACAAGGCCGACGACAAGGGCAAACCAGAGGCGCCCTCTTCATCATCCGAAGCCGATCCGCCAAAGACATCCGCACCGTCGCCGGCTGCGGGCGCTCCTGCCGCAGGCCACGCCGGTCATCAAGGTCATGAGGGACATGCAGCACCCAGCGCAGCACCAGCGATGGCGGCTGACATGGCGCACGAGATGGGCCACAGCGGGGGTGACATGGGCGCGATGGTGCGCGACATGCGCAACCGCTTCTGGATCTGCCTCGTCTTCACACTGCCGATCTTTGTCTATGCCCCGATGGGCGGCATGTGGCCGGCGCCGGCGCCGCCCATCGGGCTGGACTTGAAGCTCTGGCTGTTCTTCTTCGCCAGCGCAGCCATCCTGTATCCGAGCTGGCCCTTCTTCGTCTCCGCCTGGCGTGCGCTCAAGAAAGGCACCCTGGGCATGGCCGCGCTGATCGTGCTGAGCGTAGGCACCGGCTATCTGTTCAGCGTCGGCACCACGTTCTTTTTCAAGGGCGAAGGGCAGTTCTTCGAGGCCGTTGCCGTGCTGCTGGTGTTCATCCTGCTGGGCCACTGGCTCGAGATGCGCGCGCGTGCCGGTGCGTCATCGGCGATCAAGGCGCTGATGAACCTGAAGCCGAGCAAGGCCAACGTCATCCGCAACGGCGCCGAGGTCGAAGTGCCGACCGCCGAGGTGCTGGCCGGCGAGATCGTCATCATCCGGCCGGGCAACAAGATTCCGGTGGACGGCACCATCGAAACCGGCGAGTCGCTGGTGGACGAATCGATGCTGACCGGCGAGTCGATGCCCGTGAAGAAGGGGCCCGGCGCCACGGTGGTGGGCGCCAGCATGAACAAGAGCGGCAGCTTCCACTACAAGGCCACCAAGGTCGGTGCCGACTCCGCGCTGGCGCAAATCGTCAAGCTGGTGCAAGAGGCGCAGAACTCCAAGGCGCCGGCGCAACTGTTGGCCGACAGGGCTGCGCAGTGGCTGGTGATTGCCGCCATCGCCATCGGTCTGACAACCTTCTCAGTGTGGTTCTGGGTCATCGGCGAGCCACTGCTGTTCGCCGTGACACTCACCATCACGGTCTTCGTGATCGCCTGCCCGGATGCGCTGGGGCTGGCCACACCGATGGCCGTGATGGTGAGCACGGGGCTCGGTGCCGCAAACGGCATCCTGTTCAAGAACGCATCGGCGCTGGAAGACGCCACCAA
>JANOKY010000484.1:0-3098 GCA_031419635.1 Burkholderiales bacterium
GCGGCGATTCTACAGGCACTGCGGCGCTGCTGGTATCGAAACCACACACACCCCGTCGCAAGCGATGCGTGTTGTCGTGGCCGGCCCTCGCGGCATCGACTGCGATCGATTTTTCGAGCAACGGCACCCGCGGCCCGACCACGACATAGAAAGCCCACGCCATGACCACCCCCACCCCGTGTTGCGCCACGCTGCTGCGCTCTTGGTTCGCCGGTTTGATGCTCGCCCTGGCGGCGTGCGGCGGCGGTGTCGAAACCGGCGGCACCGGTGCCGGCGCCTATGTCCAGGGCCCGATCAGCGGCCTCGGCTCGGTGATCGTGGCGGGGGTGCGCTTCGATGACAGTGCCGCCCGCATCGAAGACCCCGACGGCAGGGTGCGCGGTCGCGACGATCTGCGCTTGGGCATGCTGGTCGAGGTCGAGAGCGGCCCGATCAGTGACGACGGCAGCGGCGGCCGCGTGGCCACCGCGACCCGCGTGCGCCTGGCCAGCGAGTTGCTCGGTCCGGTGTCGTCGATCGAGCTGGGCGGTACGCGCCTGACCGTGCTCGGCCAGCCGGTGCGCCTGACGGCTGCGACCGTGGTCGATGGGGTGGCGGACGGTGCTGCGGCCTTGCAGGTCGGCGACGTGGTCGAAGTGCACGGTTTCGCCGCGCCGGACGGTGGCTACGTGGCCACGCGCGTCGAGCGGCGCAGCCCGGCGCCGGCCAGCTACCGCGTGCGCGGCCTGGTGCGCGACCTCGATACCGCCGCGAAGACCTTGCGCATCGGCTTGCAGGGTTTCGATCTGGCCGCGACGGGGGTGCCGGCGGGCCTGGCCAACGGCCAGTTCGTGCGCCTGAGCTTGCAGACCGCGCAGCTCGGCGGGCGCTGGCCGGTGAGCGCCATCACGGTCGAGACGCCCAGCGCCGGTGACCGTGACGAAGCCGAGGTCGAGGGCTTGATCAGCGCCTTCACCAGCGCCACGCAGTTCAGCGTCAACGGCGTGCGCGTCGATGCCAGCGGCGCGACCTTCGTCGACGGCAGCGCCGGCCTGCGCGAGGGCGTTCGCGTCAAGGTGCGCGGGCGCAGCCAGGCCGGTGTGCTGGTGGCCGCCACGGTCGATATCCGCAGCGACGACGATGCCTTCAGCGAAGGCGTGGACTTGCGCGACGTGATCGGCACGGTCGACGCCGCCTCGCAGACCTTCACGCTGCGCGGCATCACGGTGTTCTACGGCAGCGCGCCGCACTTTGACGGCGGCACGGCCGCCGACCTCGCGTCCGGCCGCCGGGTGCGCGTGCGCGGCAATGTCAGCGCCGACCGCACGCGGGTCATCGCCACGCGCATCGAGTTCGTCAACAATTGAGGCTCCGCAATGACCGGGAACGGGCGATGGCAGGGTTCTGGGCAACGGCACGGGCTGCCGCGTGGGCGGCGCTGATGGCGATGAGCGCCGCAGCGCAGACGCAGGGCGGGCAGGCCGATGTCTTCGCTGCCGAGCGCGCCTTCGCCAAGTCGATGGCCGAGCGCGATTTCGCCGCCTTCGGCCGCCATGTGGCGGTGGACACGGTGTTCTTCGGCAACACCAAGCTGCACCGCGGCCGCGACGCCGTGCTCGCCGCCTGGAAGCCGTTTTTCGACGGCCCGGCGGCACCGTTCTCGTGGGACCCCGATCAGGTCGAGGTATTGGCCTCGGGCCAGTTGGCGCTGTCCACCGGGCCGGTGCGCGACCCGCAGGGCCAGGTGGTGGCCCGCTTCAATTCGATCTGGCAACGCGGCGCCGATGGCCGTTGGCTGGTGATCTTCGACAAGGGCAGCCCGGCGGACCCACCGCCGAAATGACAGCCCCAAGACGCCTGCGGCGTCGCCCCCCAAGGGGAGCCCGGTCCGCTTGGGGCGGCCCGGCGCTTGCCCGGGTCAAGCCTTGACTCTTGCCACGCGCAGCACCGAGGGCGAGCGCTTCAAGGTGCGCAGCACATCGGCCAGGTGCTGGCGGTCGCGCACCGACAGCAGCAGGCGCAACTCGGCGGTTTCGGCCGCCGGCTCGTCGCCCATGTCGAGGTGGGTGATGTCGGCCTCGGCGCCGCTGACCGCGGCGGCCACGCGGGCCAGCACGCCTTTGCCGTTTTGCAGCAGCACGTTGACGGCGGTCTCGAACGGCCGCGCCGGTTGCTCGGACCATTCGACCGGCAACCAGCGTTCGCGGTCGCGGTCGTACAAGCGCTTGCCGACCGAGCACTCGGCCGTGTGCACGGTCAGGCCTTCGCCGCGGCCGAGGTAGCCGACGATGTCGTCGCCGGGGATCGGCCGGCAGCAGGTGGCCAACTGGATCGACGCGCCTTCGCTGCCGTCGATCGTCACCAGGCCGTGGCTGGCGGCGGGCTCGTCGCCGTCGGGCGCGGCGAAGTGGCGCCGGCTGAGCGTCACGGCGTCGGGCCGCGCGCCGCCGCGTTCACCCATCACATGAGCGAGGCGCTTGGCCACGATCGAGGCGATCTTGCGGCCCAGGCCGATGTCGACCATCAGATCGCTGCGGGTGCGGTTGCCGCTCCAGCGCGTGAGCTGTTGCCAGAGGGCCGCCGCAGCTTCGTCGTTGGGGTCGGGCGAGGGCAACAGCAGGCCTTCGCTGCGCAGTGCTTGCGACAGCAAGCGCTCGCCGAGCGCGCGCGACTCCTCGTGCTCCATGTTCTTCAGGTGGTGGCGGATCTTCGAGCGGGCGCGGCCGGTGCGCACGAAGTTCAGCCACGAGGGGTTGGGCTTGGCGCCGGGCGCGGTGGTGATCTCGACCACGTCGCCGCTCTTCAATTCGGTGCGCAGGGCGACGGCCTCGCCGTTGACGCTGGCCGCGACGCAATGGTCGCCGACGTCGGAGTGGATGGCGTAGGCGTAGTCCACCGGCGTGGCGCCGCGCGGCAGCGCCAGGATGCGCGACTTGGGCGTAAAGACGTAGACCGCCTCGGGGAACAGGTCGATCTTGACGTGCTCGAGGAATTCGGCGGCGTCGCGGGTGTCGTCCTGGATGTCGATCAGCGACTGCAGCCAGCTTGCGCCCAGGTGCTGCGCGTCGTCGCTGCCGCCGCTGCGCTTGGTCTTGTACATCCAGTGCGCCGCGATGCCG
>JANOKY010000485.1:0-2748 GCA_031419635.1 Burkholderiales bacterium
CTTGCCGTGGGCGCCGCCGTTGTCGTCGATGCGCACGATGCGGTCCATCATCAGCATGTTGGGCAGCGGCAGGCGGGCATTGCCCGGGCCGAAGAGTTCGCCGCGGCCGCAGGCCAGCAGTTCGTCGCGGCCATAGGCGTGGTGGCCGAGATCGCGCTGGCTGGCGCGCGGCGCGGTGGGGGCAGTGGCGTCTGGCAGCGTGGTGGGCATGGGGTGAGCCCGAGGCTTCGGGTCGGTCGAGGGCGCGGTGGGAATCCTGCCAACCCGCTTGTCGCTGGGCCGCCGGGAAATTCAAGCCGCTATTTTGCCTGCCCGGGAACACGCGCCCCAGTGCGGCCATTGCGTGGGCGCAAAGCGCCGGGTTGCGTTCAATCGGCGAGCAAGCCGCCCACCCGCGCACCGATGGCCAGCGCCGCGGTGAGCCCGGGTGACTCGATGCCGAACAAGTTGACCAGGCCCGGCACGCCGTGCACCTCGGGCCCGTCGATGGCGAAATCCTACGCGGCGTCGCCACGCACACTGAGCTTGGGCCGCACGCCGCTGTAGTCGGGCTGCAGGCTGCCGTCGGGCAGGCCAGGCCAGTAGCGGCGAATCGCGGCGTAGAACGATTCGCCGCGCGATGCATCGACGCTGTAGTCGATCGTGCCGTCATCGGCCAGCCATTCGGTGTCGGGGCCGAAGCGGCCCCGGCCGGCAAGGTCGAGCGTCAGGTGCACGCCCAGGCCGGCGCTGTCATGCATCGGGTAGATCAGGTGCGAGAACGGCGCGCGCACACCACTCAGCGCAAAGTAGTTGCCTTTGCAGCGATGCGTGGCGCGCACGCGGGCTGACAGTAGGCCGTCGATGCGTGACGCCACTTCGCTGGCGGCCAGGCCGGCGCTGTTGACCAGCTTCCTTGCGTGCAGACGCATCGGCTCGGCGCCGCCGATGTCGAGCACGAAACCGTCGGCCACCACCTGTGCGGACCGCAGCGGGCTCTTCAAGGCCAGCGCCGCGCCGTGGTCTTCGGCCTCGCCGAGCAAGGCGAGCATGAAGCCGTGGCTGTCGATGAGGCCGGTAACCGTCGAGTGCAAAGCCGCCGCGGCGCGCAGCGCCGGCTCCAGCGTCCGCGCCGCGGCGCCGTCGATCAGTTGCAGCCCTTCGACGCCGTTGGCCGCGGCGTTGCTCGCCAGGGCCTCCAACGCGCCCACCTGCTCGGAATTCGCCGCCACCACCAGCTTGCCGCAGCGGCGGTGCGCGATGCCGCGCGATTCGCAGTAGGGGTAGAGCAGGCGCCGGCCTTCGAGGCACAAGCGGGTCTTCAACCAATCCGGCGGCGAGTACAAGCCGGCGTGGATGACCTCGCTGTTGCGCGCGCTGGTGATGCTGCCGATCGCGCCCTCGGCCTCGACGATCACGACCTCACGGCCGGCGAGTGCCAGGGCGCGGGCGACGGCCAAGCCGACGACGCCAGCGCCGACGATGACGGTATCGACGCGGTCCACGATGGCTGACGCTCCGGCTGAAATCAAATGACAGGTGGCTTGGCGCCTGATCCTACTCAATGCACTTGAACCTGCCGCCCGAAGCCTGCAACCCATGGGTGGGCTGGCCAATCGGGGCCGCCCGAACCCTCGGAGACAAGCATGGGAACGACACGCATCGAGCAAGCCATTGACGAAATCGACACGGCTGGCGACGAATTCGAACCGACCTGCGACGACATTCGCCTGGCTTGGCTCGCCCACGAGCTGAACGCCGGCAACGACTTCGACGCACTCTGGACCGACCGCTGAGTTTCACGGCCCTGGCGCTGCGCCCTGCCCACTGCGAGCCTGGCCATGGCCTCTGATCAGCGCCACGCCCGAGACGCGGGCAGTTGCCTCGGTCGAGGTACTGCCGCCGCCGTGTTCACCCTGGCCTGCTTGAGCCTGGGCTCAGCGCGAGTGCAAGCCTCGACTCTCGACGCCGAGGCAGGCGGCACAGCCTTGGCCCAGGCGCCGGACCCGGGGTCGGCGGCCGCCGAGGCAGACGGCGCCGTCACCGCAGCGCGTGCGGGCCTTGCATGGCGCTGGGAGGCGTTGCCCCGGGACGGACGCCACCTGACGCCCTTCGACACCGTATCTGCCGTACGGGGTGCAGCCGCGGCAATCGACTATCGCCTGTGGTTCGGTGACCAGCGCACCGAAGTCGGCCTCGGATTCACACCCGGCACCTTCGGCCGCGCCCAGGCCAGCGCGCCGACGGACTTTGCGCCGCGCGAAGCGCACGGCGTGGTGCTGGCCTTTCGCCACCCGCTCTCGGCGCAGTCGCGGTTGACCTTCGACACCCAATTGATCGGCGGCGGCGACGCTCATCCAGGCCCAACGCGCAGGATGGCGTTCGATCTCGGAGTCGAATCGTCGCCCCTGCATGGTTTGGCCAAAGGCACCCTGTTGCGCGCGCAATTGAACGCCCATTCCAACCTCGCGCTGCGGCTGCGAGGTGGACGCCTCGGGCTTTACCTGGGCGTGCGGATCACGGGCGCCGAGTAGCCGGTTCGATTGACTCAAGCCGGCGTGGCAACGCCACGCGATCGACGCGATTTCGGCGCGAGCGGTGCACCGACAGCAGGCAGCCCGCCGAAGAACAACTGGGCGACGATCGGCGCCAGCGTCTGGTGCGTCAGCGCACCACCCGGCTTCATCCAGGTGAAGGTCCAGTTGATCATGCCGAACAGCAGCATCGCCAGCGGCGTGGCCAGCGGCGCGAGCTCGGGGCGCACGCGGG
>JANOKY010000486.1:0-4668 GCA_031419635.1 Burkholderiales bacterium
AGGCGAGCAGACCGAGTGGAGTCGCCGCGGTGCCGCTGCCAGCCACGGCCAGCCACGAGACGCTGTTGCCGTCGGCTTGCAGCGCCGCCGCGCGGGCCGCCAGCGCGGCAGGCAGCGCGACCCCGAGCTCATTCATCCAGCGGGTGCTGCCGAGTTGCAGATCACGCTGCCCGACGCGGCCCTCGACACCGCGGCCAGCCACTGCGCGCACCTCCTGCGCCGCAGTTGCCGTGAAGCCGGCAGCCACTGCGGCCTGTGTCACCGCACGCGCCAAGGGGTGTTCGCTGCCGGCCTGCAAGGCCGCGGCGTCGCGCAGCAGGGCTTGGCGCTCGCCGCCATCGATCGCCTCGAATGCCACCAGCCGCGGCTGGCCTTCGGTCAGCGTGCCGGTCTTGTCGAACGCGACCACGCGCACCTGGCGCACCAGCTCGAGCGCCTGCACGTCGCGCACCAGGATGCCGCGCTGCGCCGCCAGCCCGGTGCCGACCATCAGCGTGGCCGGCGTGGCCAGGCCCAGCGCGCAGGGGCAGGCGATCACCAGCACCGACACGGCGTGCACGATGGCCCTGGCCCAATCGCCGTTGACCCAGCCCCAGCCGAGCAGCGTGACGGCGGCGATCGCCACCACCACCGGCACGAACACGGCGCTGACGCGGTCGACGGTCTGCTGGATCGGCGCCTTCTTCGCCTGCGCCGATTCGACCATGCGCACGATGCGCGCCAGCGTCGTCTCGGCACCGATGGCCAGCGTGCGCAGCACCACGCGGCCCTCGCCGTTGATGGCACCGCCGGTGACCCGTTCGCCGGGTTCACGCACAACGGGCAGGCTTTCGCCGGTGAGCAGCGATTCGTCGAAGTGGCTGCGGCCTTCGATGATCGAACCGTCGACCGGCACCCGCTCGCCCGGCCGCACCACCACCTCGTCGCCGACCTGCACCTCGGCCAGCGCCACGACGCGTTCGATGCCGTCGCGGCGCACGGTGGCGCTGTCAGGCCGAAGCGCGCGCAAGGCGTCGAGCGCGGCCAAGGTGCTGCGCTTGGCGCGCGCTTCGAGCCACTTGCCCAGCAGCACCAGGGTGATCACCCCCGCGGCGCTTTCGAAGTACAAGTGCGGCATGACGTTCTGACCTGCAGGCTCGCGCCACCAGAGGTACAGGCTCAGGCCATAGGCCGCGCTGGTACCGAGCGCGACCAGCAGGTCCATGTTGCCGCTGCCGGCCCGCAGCGCCTTCCAGCCGGCGCGGTAAAAGCGCGCGCCGAGCCAGAACTGCACGGGCGTGGCCAGCACGAACTGCCACCAGGCCGGCAGCATCCAATGCGCACCGAGCAAGTCGCCCAGCATCGGCCATGCCAGGGGTGCGCTGAGCAACGCGGCCAGCGCCACGCGCCAGCCGGCGTCGTGGGCCCGGCGCGGTGCGGACGAGGCGGCGCCGTCGCCAGCCAGCGCGCGCGCCTCGTAGCCGGCGCGCTGCACGGCGGCCAGAAGTTGCGCCAACCCGTCGGCGCCAGCCCCCGCAGCCTGCACCACACGGGCACGCGACGTGGCCAGGTTGACGCTGGCCGCCAGCACGCCGGGGACACCCAGCAGCGCGCGCTCGACGCGGCCGACGCACGACGCGCAACTCATGCCGTCGACGTCCAACTCGAGGCTGTTGCGCGGCACCGCATAACCGGCGCGATCGACGGCCGCGAACAGCATGTCGATGTCGGCACCGACGTCGAGCGCCACCGCGGCGCTCTCGGTGGCCAGATTGACACTCGCCGCCGCCACGCCGGGCACGGCCGCCAGCGCCCGCTCGACGCGGCCGACGCAGGAAGCGCAGGTCATGCCGTCGACCGGAATGTTGAGCTGGCGCAAGGAAGTCATGGCAGGACTCTAGACCTTGCCATGATGTAAAGGTCTAGAGTGCTGCTGTTGCTCCACCGCAATCCAACGAGGTGATGCCATGACCATAGAACTGACCCTGCCGGCGATGACCTGCGGCCACTGTGTGAAGACCGTGACCGAGGCGGCGCGCAAACTCGATCCGCAAGCCCAGGTCAGCGCCGATCTGGACACGCACCGCGTGCGCATCGACACCAGCGCCGCGCGCGACGCGGTGGTGAGGGCGCTCGCCGCCGAAGGCTACCCCGCCGCTGCCTGACGAACCGTCACGCGCACCCGCGTTAACCCGCAAGGAGCTGCGTGGCGCGGCTGCCTAAACTGCCGTCCTTGCCTGCTTCAGTCACGGAGTGCTTCACATGACGACGATCAAACGCCAACTCTTCAACAGCCTGCTGGCCGCGGCCCTTGGCCTGGGCGCCGCGGTGCAAGCCCAGACCCTGCGCTTCGCCAGCCAGGGCGATCCGCAGACGATGGACCCCTATTCGCAGAATGAATCGTTCACCAACTCGGTCAACGAACGCGTCTACGACTACCTGGTGCTGCGCGACAAGCAGCTCAACTTCATCCCCGGCCTGTCGACTTCGTGGGAGCAGGTCTCGGCACTGAAGTGGCGCTTCAAGATCCGCCAAGGCGTGAAGTTCCACGACGGCACGCCGTTCACGGCCGACGACGTGGTGTTCTCGATCATCCGCGCGCAGCAGCCCACCTCGCAGATCGCCGTCTACGCCAACGCCGTAGGAACGCCGAAGAAGGTCGACGATTTCACCGTCGACTTCGAGCTGGCCAAGGTCAACCCGATCTTCATGGAGCATGTGCAGACGATCTACATCATGAGCAAGGCCTGGTGCGAGACGCACAAGGCGACCAAGCCGCAGGATTTCAAGAACAAGGAAGAGGCCTTCACCGCGTTGAATGCCAACGGCACCGGGCCCTTCATCCTGGTCAAGCGCGAGCCCGGCATCAAGACCACCTGGAAGCGCAACCCGAACTACTGGGCCAAGATCGAAGGCAACGTGCAGGAGGTGGTGTACACGCCAATCGCCAACGACGCCACCCGTACCGCAGCCCTGGTCTCGGGCGAACTCGACTTCGTCCTCGACCCGCCGCCGCGCGACGTCGCCAAGCTGCGCAACACCACCGGCGTGAAGATCATCGACGGCCCCGAGAACCGCATCGTCTTCATCGGCATGGACCAGTTCCGCGATGAGCTGACCAGCAGCAACATCAAGGGCAAGAACCCGTTCAAGGACATTCGGGTGAGGAAGGCGCTGTACCACGCGGTCGACATCGAGACCCTGCGCAGCAAGCTGATGAACGGCCAGAGCTTTCCCACCGGCGGCTACACGCCCTCGACCAAGGCCGACTTCAACGACCCGAAGCTCGAGGCCCGCCTGCCCTTCGACCTGGTGCTGGCCAAGAAGCTGATGGCCGAGGCCGGCTACGCCGACGGTTTCGAAGTCCAGCTCGATTGCCCGAACAACCGCTACATCAACGACGAGCAGATCTGCGTTGCGCTGGCCGGAATGTGGGACAAGATCGGCGTGCGGATCAAGGTGGTGGCGATCCCGCGTGTGATCTACTTTCCCAAGCTGGAGAAGTTCGACACCAGCATGTACATGCTCGGCTGGGGCGGCGCCATCACCGACGCCGAAACCGCGCTGACACCGGTGATGCGCAACCCCGGGGCGGGCGGCATCGGCTCGTACAACTACGGCCGCTCGACCAACGCCAAGTTCGACGACCTGGCCGCGCGCTCGAGCGTCGAGGCCGACCCGGCCAAGCGCAAGGAGCTGATCCTGGCCGCACTCACCGAGTGGAAGGAACAGATCCACACGATCCCGCTGCACCGGCAGGTGATTCCCTGGGCTGCGCGGTCCGGTGTTTCCGCGGTGCACCGGGCGGACAACTTTTTCGTCTGGGAGTGGGTGACGATCGCCAAGTAGCACGCTCAACCGTCTGCCGAGGCGGCGCCGGGGCAAACCTCGGCGCCGCCTTTTATCACAGGGCACAGGGCTCACTGGAAGTGGGACAGCATCCGCTCCAGCGCCATCGTGAATGGCGCCTGCATCATCGGCAAGGTCAGCAGCATGCCGATCAGGCCGACGCCCAGCGTGACCGGGAATCCGATCGCAAACACGTTCATCTGCGGCGCCACGCGCGAGATCACGCCCAGCACCAGGTTCACGAACAACAGCATGCCCACCAGCGGCAGCGCGATCCACAGCCCGAGGGCGAACACCTCGGCCCCCCATACGTGCGGCTGCAAGGCGCGCAGAAAGCCGAACGGCTCGGGCGCCACCGGAAAGACCGCAAAGCTCTGCACCACAGCGGCAATCACCAGCAGGTGGCCGTTGATGACGATGAACAGCAGGCCGACGATGGTGCCGAAGAAGCGGCTTGTCGCCGTGGCCTGGCCGCCGCTCGAGGGGTCGAAAAAGCCGGCGTAGTTCAGCCCCATCTGCAGGCCGATCAGCTCGCCGGCGAACTCGACCGCGGCAAACACGATGCGCACCGCAAAGCCCAGCGTCAGGCCGATCAACACGTTCTGCACCACGAGCATGAAGGCCAGCGGCGAATCGAGCGCCACTTGCGGCATCGCCGGCAATGAAGCCTGTGCCGCGATCACGATCAATGCCGCCAGCCCAACCCGCACCCGCACCGGCACCATCCGCTGGCCCAGGATCGGCAGCGCCGAGAACAACGCGAGCACGCGAACGAAGGGCCAGAAGAGTGGCGAGAGCCAGGCGAGCAGCTCGGCTTCGCTGAAGCTCACCATGAGGGCG
>JANOKY010000487.1:0-6118 GCA_031419635.1 Burkholderiales bacterium
GTTGAAGACCGACTACACCGTCGTCATCGTCACCCACAACATGCAGCAGGCCGCGCGCTGCTCCGACTACACCGCCTACATGTACATCGGCGACCTGATCGAGTTCGGCCCGACCACCGAGCTGTTCATGAAGCCGAGGAAGCGCGATACCGAGGACTACATCACCGGCCGCTTCGGCTGACGAGGACACGACGATGAGTGACAAGCATCTTTCGACGCAATTCGACGCTGAACTGTCGGGCATCTCCAACCGCGTGCTCGAAATGGGCGGCCTGGTCGAATCGCAGGTCGCGCAGGCGGTCTATGCGCTGACCCAGTTCAGCGGCGAAACCGCGACCCAGGTGTTGCAGGCCGAGGAGCGCGTCAACACCATGGAAATGGAGATCGACCGCGACCTCTCGGCGATCATCGCCCGGCGCCAGCCCACCGCGCGCGACCTGCGGCTGTTGATCGCCATCAGCAAAGCCATCGCCAACCTCGAGCGCGTCGGCGACGAAGCCGCGCGCATCGCGCGCACGGTGCAGCGCCTGATCGACACGGGGGTGTCGAGCCGCATGCGCCTGCCGGTGAATGACCTGTCGTTCGAGTCGGATCTGGCGATCGCCCAGTTGCGCAAGGCCCTGGACGCCTTCGCCCGCCTGGACACCGCGCAGGCACTCGAGGTGCTGCGTGCCGATGACCAGATCGACCAGGAGTTCGAGGGCCTGGTGCGCAAGCTGATCACCTACATGATGGAAGACCCGCGAACGATCTCGGCCAGCATCGACCTGATCTTCGTCGCCAAGGCCATCGAGCGCGTCGGCGACCACGCGAAGAACCTGGCCGAAGCCATCATCTACGTCGTCAAGGGCACCGACGTGCGCCACACCTCGGTCGATGCCATTGCGGATGCGGTGAGATGAGCCGCATCCTGGTCGTCGAAGACGAGCCGGCGATTGCCGAGTTGGTGGCGATCAACCTGCGCCACGCCGGCTATGAAGTTACGGTGGTCGGCGACGCCGACGGCGCGCGGCAAAGTGTGGACCGCATGCTGCCCGACCTGGTGCTGCTCGACTGGATGCTGCCCGGCCAATCGGGCCTGGCCCTGGCCAAGGCCTGGCGCGCCGACGCGCGCACGCGGCCGCTGCCGATCATCATGCTGACCGCGCGGGCCGAAGAGAGCGACAAGCTGGCCGGCCTGGACGGCGGTGTCGACGACTACCTGACCAAGCCGTTCTCGCCGAAAGAGTTGCTGGCGCGCATCCGCGCGGTGCTGCGGCGCAAGGCACCGCAGGCGCTGGACGATGCGGTCGAAGTTGCTGGCCTGACGCTCGACCCGGCGACACGGCGCGTCACCCGCGTCGTCGGCGGCACGCTGCGCGAGGTCAAGGTCGGCCCGACCGAGTTCCGCCTGCTGCACTTCCTGATGACGCACCCCGAGCGCGTCCACAGCCGCGCGCAGTTGCTCGACCGTGTCTGGGGCGACCATGTCTATATCGAAGAGCGCACGGTCGATGTCCACATCAAGCGTTTGCGCGAAGCCCTGACACCCGTCAACGGTGCCGCTTTGGTCGAGACCGTGCGCGGCGCCGGTTATCGGCTGACGCAGGCCAGCGCGCTGGTCGCATGAACGTGGTGCTGGCGCGATTGGCCGCTGCCGTGTCGGCCTTGGCCGGCGGTGCGGTGATCGGCTGGATCGTCGGCAGCATGCTGCGATGGCCGCTGCTCGGCGCGCTCTGCGGCGCGGCGGCCGGCGTGCTGGCTGTGACCCTGTTCGACGCCTGGCGCGGCCACCGCCTGATGGCCTGGCTGCGCGGCGCGCAGGATGACGCCGCACCGCGCAACACCGGCTTGTGGGGCGAGCTGGGCTACCGCATCGAGCGCTCGCTGCGCCTGCGCGAGCGCCAGACCGTGCAGGAACAGACGCGCTTGCAGCAGTTCCTCTCGGCCATCGAGGCCTCGCCCAACGGCGTGATGCTGCTCGATGCCAATGAGCAGATCGCCTGGTGCAACTCGCAGGCGGCCGACCATTTCGGCATCGACCCCGAGCGCGACCGCCTACAGCGCGTGACCAACCTGGTGCGCGCACCGGCCTTCGTCGCCCACCTGCAACGCGGGCTGCTCGACGAGCCGGTGGTTTTCGCCAGCCCGCGCGGTCGCGTCACACTGTCGGTGCTGGTGCGGCCGTATGGCGAAGGCATGAAGCTGGTGCTGTCGCAGGACATCACCGAGGGCGAACGCACCGACGCGATGCGGCGCGACTTTGTCGCCAACGTCTCGCACGAAATCCGCACGCCGCTGACGGTGCTGGCCGGCTTCGTCGAAACCCTGGCCACCGTGCCGCTCACCACCACCGAGCAGCCTCGCGTGCTGGTCTTGATGCGCCAGCAGACCGACCGCATCCAGTCGCTGGTCGACGACCTGCTGACGCTGGCGCAGCTCGAGGGGAGCCCGCGCCCGGCGGCTGACCGCTGGGTCAGCGTGGACAAATTGTTGGCGCAACTGCAGGCCGACGCCGCCTTGCTCTCGGCCGGGCGCCACCGCATCGTGGTGACAGCGCTGGCCGCTTGCGAGTTGGCCGGCATCGAGAGCGAACTGGCCAGCGCGATGGGCAATCTGGTGAGCAATGCGATCCGCTACACGCCCGCGGGCGGCGCGATCGAGATTCATTGGCGCTTGCGCGACAGCGACGGCTGTGCCGAGTTCGAGGTGCGCGACAACGGCATCGGCATCGCCCGCGAGCACCTGCCGCGGCTGACCGAGCGCTTCTACCGCGTCGACGGCAGCCGCTCGCGCGACACCGGTGGCACCGGGCTGGGCCTGGCCATCGTCAAGCATGTGGCGCAGCGCCATGGTGGCGAGCTCGATGTCCAGAGCGAGCCGAGCAAGGGCTCCCACTTCAAGCTCGTGTTCCCCGCCGCGCGCGTGCGCCGGGCCGCTGGCAGCGCCGCGAGTGCAGCCGAAGCGGTGGCCGCGTCAGCGTGAGCGGCGAAGCACCACGGTGGTGTCGTCGCGGTCGGTTGGCCGCCTGATCCGCGCCACCAGTTCCCAGCCGGCCGGCACCGCGACTTCAGGCTGGCCGCGGCGCTCCTGGCGCAGCAGCACGGTGCAGGGCGCGGCCGGGCCACTGCGCGAATCCACCTTCCAGCGCCCGTACTGTTCGAGCGCGGCCACGGAGGAGCGCGGGTAGCCGGGTGCGGCGATGCAGGCGCCGGCAGGCACATGCGGCGCCAGGCGAGCCACCCAGGGCCGGTTGCTGCGCGCGTAGTCGAGCAGTGGCAGCCACAGCGTCATCAGCAGCAACCACGCCAGTGCCACACCACCGGCCGGCAGCACCAGGCTCTTCCACAGTGCGTGCTGGTGGCGACCGGTGCGCCAGCGCACCAAGACCAGCCAGGCCAGCGTGCCGGCGGCGGCGAGCCCGAAGGGCAGCGGCGCGAACTGCATCGCAAAACCCGGTGCCAGCTTGACCACGTTGGCCGCGGTGGTGGCCGGTGTGCCCGTGACCATCGCCGCGTAGATGACCCAGATCGCCAGTGCTGCGATGCTGAAGAAGAAGACCGAGAACCAATCGACTGCGGCGCTGGTGCCGCGTTGCAGCGTCGGCAGGGCAAAGGCGGCGAGCACCGCAAAGCCGGGCAGGCCGAGCATCAGCGCGCGATCGAAACCACCGCCGGCAATGCAGGCCGCCAGTGACACGCCGGCCAGCGCGAGCGGCAGCAAGATGTGGCGCTTGGCGAGATGGCGGCGCCAGCGCCACAGCGTCCACAGCGCCAGCAGCCACACCGGCCACAGGAACCACAGCCACAGCCGCAGCAGTTGCAGTCCCTGCACGGCGTTGGCTTGCAGTTCGACCCGCCAGGCCCAGGTCCCCAGGGCCCAGGCCAACACTGCGGCCAGCGCCGTGGCCAGCATGGCCCAGGGTGCGAAGCTGCGACCCGCGGTATACGACGAGCGCCAGGTGATCAGCGCTGCCGCGGCGCCGAACAGGGTGGCCATCGTCGGCGCGCCGCTGGCCGCCAGCAGTGGCAGGCCGGCGAGCATGGCGCTGCGCGCAGGCCAGCCTCGAAACGGCGCCGCAGCACAGGCCCACAGCACCAGCGAGGCTGCAAACAACTGCGCCAACTCGGGCGTGGTCTCATGGCCGAGTTGCAGCAGGCCCAGCGAGGCGATCAAGGCCAGCAGCGCGCCATCGGCCATGGCCCGCGCATAGGCCACCGGCTCGGCCTCGCCGCCGAAGGCAAAGGCCACCGGCTGCGCGGCTTCGGTACGCGCCAGGTGGAAGGTGGTGTACCAGGTCAGCGCCAGCACGCCGGCCAGCAGCAGGCCGAAGGGCACGCGCGCAGCCATCGGCGCATCAACCAGCGGCGACAGCAGCCAGATGCTCGCAGCGCCCAGCCAATGCGGCAACACGGCGTTGTCCGGCAGCAGGCCGCCGACGGTGGGTGCCAGCCAACCGGTGCGGCCCTCGGCGATGGCCAGCATGTAGCCGAACGCCGTCTGGTCGGCATTGCGCCACGGGTCGCGGCCGAACAGGCCGGGCAGCACGTAGGCGGCGCAGAACAGCAGCAGCGCCAGCCGCGGCAGGCGCTGCACCGCACGCTGCGTGACGAGGGCGGGGGAGGGCGTGGTGTTCACTGGCCGATCATGCCGTGCGGCCAAAGAAAAGGGCAGCCGAGGCTGCCCTTGTCGCGCTCGCCTGTTGGGCGATCACTGCCTGGCGATCACTTCTTGGCGGTGAGCTTGGCAAATTTGTTGCGGAACTTCTCGACCCGCCCACCGAGGTTGTCGATGCTCTTTTGCGTGCCGGTGTAGAACGGATGCGACTCGCTGGTGGTCTCGACCTTGAACATCGGCAGCTCGCGGCCGTCGTCCATCTTGATCGTTTCCTTGGTCTGTGCGCACGAGCGCGTGACGAACTTGAACCCGTTGGACAGATCGACAAAACAAATGTCGCGGTAGCCGGGGTGGATGCCTTCTTTCATGGGGATACCTCTCGCTGGTTGTTTGGGCAGCCACGCCTCGAATCTGGGCGCACTTTCCCGGGCGGAAAAACGGATTATAGATGCGCGTGCCTCGAGCCAGCGCCGGGCCGCTCCCAAGCGGCCCGAGATCCCCTCGGGGCGCGCGAGCGCAGCGAGCTTGGGGCTGTCATTGCTAGCCCCCGCGGCGCATCATGTCGAAGAAGTCGAGGTTGTTCTTGGTCGCCTTCATCTTCTCGAGGATGAACTCCATCGCCTCGATCTCGTCCATTGGGTAGAGGAGTTTGCGCAGGATCCAGGTCTTTTGCAGGATCTCGGGCTTGAGCAGCAACTCCTCACGCCGGGTGCCGCTCTTGTTGAGCAGGATCGCCGGGTAGACGCGCTTTTCGGACATGCGGCGGTCGAGGTAGATCTCGCAGTTGCCGGTGCCTTTGAACTCTTCGTAGATCACCTCGTCCATGCGTGAGCCGGTATCGATCAGCGCGGTACCGATGATGGTCAACGACCCGCCTTCCTCGACATTGCGCGCGGCGCCGAAGAAGCGCTTGGGCCGTTGCAGCGCGTTGGCGTCGACGCCGCCGGTGAGCACCTTGCCCGAGGAGGGCAGCACGTTGTTGTAGGCCCGCGCCAGCCGGGTGATCGAGTCGAGCAGGATCACCACGTCCTTCTTCATCTCGACCAGGCGCTTGGCGCGCTCGATCACCATCTCGGCCACCTGCACATGGCGTGCCGCGGGTTCGTCGAAGGTCGAGCTGATGACCTCGCCACGCACGGTGCGCTGCATCTCGGTCACTTCTTCGGGCCGCTCGTCGACCAGCAGAACGATCAAGTGCACTTCGGGGTAGTTGGCGACGATCGCATGCGCGAAGTGCTGCATCATCACCGTCTTGCCGCTCTTGGGCTGCGACACCAGCAACGCACGCTGGCCTTTGCCCAGGGGAGCGATCAGGTCGATGATTCGGCTGGTGATGTTCTCCTCGGACTTGATGTCGCGCTCGAGCTTGAACTGTTCCTTCGGGAACAGCGGCGTCAAGTTCTCGAACATGATCTTGTGCTTGCTCTCTTCGGGCAGCAGGCCGTTGACGCGGTCGACCTTAACCAATGCGAAGTAGCGTTCGCCGTCCTTGGGCACCCGAACTTCGCCTTCGACCATGTCG
>JANOKY010000488.1:0-4330 GCA_031419635.1 Burkholderiales bacterium
CGTGTCTCCGATTTGGGGAGCGACAGAAGTGAAGCCGGCCGCGTTCGACTACGTGCGCGCCGACAGCGCCGACGAGGCCGTGGACCTGCTGGCACGCCACGGCGAGGACGCGCGCATTCTGGCCGGCGGCCAGTCGCTGATGGCGGTGCTGAACATGCGCCTCGCGCAGCCGGCACTGCTGATCGACATCTCGCGCAGCAAGCCATTGGCCGAAGTGGCCCGCGACGATGGCGCGTTACTGGTTGGGGCCGCCGCGACGCAGGCCAGCCTCGAATGGCGGCCCGGTCTCGCAGAGGAGCTGCCGCTGCTGGCGCAGGCCTTTCCGCACATCTCGCATTTCCAGATCCGCAACCGCGGCACGGTCTGCGGCTCGGTGGCGCATGCCGACCCTTCCGCCGAGTTGCCGCTGTGCCTGCTGGCGCTGCAGGGCGAGGTTCGGCTGCGCAGCGCAAAGCGCCGCCGCACGCTGCCGGCCGAAACTTTCTTCACCGGCATGCTGAGCACGGCGCGGCAGAACGACGAACTGCTGGAGGCGGTGCGCTTTCCGCTCGCCCGCCCCGGTAGCGGCTATGGCTATGGCTTCACCGAGTTTTCGGCACGCCATGGCGATTTCGCGATCTGCGCCGTCGCGGCGGTGGTCCACAAGGCCGGGATTCGACTCGCGGTGGGTGGTGTCGCCGACCGGCCGCGGGCGCAGGACTGGCCGCTGCTGGACGGCAGCGCGCTCGACGACGCGTTGAACGAATTCGCCTGGGCCCTTGACGCCCGCGACGACGCGCAGATCAGCGCCGCAACCCGCCGCCACCTGGTGCGCCGCCTCGGCCGCCAGGCCATCGCCAGCGCCCACGCAAACGGCAAAAACGCCAACAACGCCATCCGCGCCAACAACCCGCCGAGACCGCAATGACCTCGACCGTTCTCGAGCGCGACACGACCCACACGGTGCGCCTGCATCTCAACGACAGGCCGCGCAGCGGCAGTGCGAGCCCACGCACGCTGCTGAGCGACTTCCTGCGCCACGAATTGGGTGCCACCGGCACCCATGTCGGCTGCGAGCACGGCGTGTGCGGCGCCTGCACGGTGCGCATCGACGGCGTGGCGAGCCGGTCCTGCATGACACTCGCGGTGCAGGTCAACGGCCGCAAGGTCGATACCGTCGAAGGCTTGGCCGACCGCGACGGTCTGCTCGGCGATCTGCAGGCTGCTTTCAAGCGCCACCATGCCCTGCAGTGCGGCTTCTGCACGGCAGGCATCCTGATGTCGTGCGCCGACTGGCTGGGGCGTGTGCCCGCTCCGAGCGAGCAGCAGGTGCGCGAGATGCTCTCGGGCCACCTGTGCCGCTGCACCGGCTACACGCCGATCGTTGCGGCCGTGCTTGAGGTCGCCCGCAACCGCCAGGCCACCCGCGCCGTGGAGCCGTCCCATGCTTGACCTCGGCCGCACCTTCCTGCAAAGCGTCGAACGCAATCCGCGCGCCATCGCGCTGGTCGACGGCGAACTTCGACTGAGCTACGCCCAATGGTTGCCACGCATCGGCGGCGTCGTGCGCGGTCTGGCCGAGCTTGGGCTGCGACGCGGCGACCCTCTGTTGTCGATCCTACAGAACCGGTTCGAGGCCGCAACGCTGCACTGGGCCTGCCAGTTCGCCGGCATCGTGATGGTGCCGCTGAACTGGCGGGCCAAGCCCGACGAGATCGATCACTGCCTGGCCGACTCGGCCGCGCGGGTGATCGTCTTCGAGAGCGTCGTCGAATCCGCGCTGGCAGAGTCGGCGCTTGGCGGCGGCGTGATTCATGTCGGCGTCGGCGCAGCGCAGGCGGCGACCTTGCGCCTGGAGGACTGGCTGGCGTCGCCTGAAGAGCCGACCCCGGCGGCCGACGCCTCGGACTGGTCGCTGATGCTCTACACCTCGGGCACCACCGGCCGCGCCAAGGGCGTGCCGCGCCGCCACCACGCCGAGCGCATCGCCGCGCTGGCGCACGTGGCGCAGAACCGCTACGGCTACGGCGAATGCACGCTCGGCGTGATGCCGCTGTACCACACGATGGGCGTGCGCTCCTTGCTCGCGCTGGCGCTGCTCGACGGCCGCTTCGTCTGCATGCCCAAGTTCGAGGCCGGGGCGGCGCTGCGCGCGATCCAGGCCGAACGGGTGAGCCACCTGTACCTGGTGCCCACGCTGTACCACGACCTGCTGGCGCACCGCGACTTCCCCGCCACCGACATCAGCTCAGTCCGCAAGCTCGGCTTTGCCGGCGCCCCGATGCACGACGCGCTGCTGCTGCGCCTGAACCAGGCCTTCAAGCCCGAGTTGTTCGTCAACCACTACGGCAGCTCCGAGATCTACACCTGCGCGATCAACCAGGACGCCGTCGGCAAGCCGGGTTCGGCCGGCCGCGCCGGCATCAACGCGCGGCTGCGCGTGGTCAAGCTCGATGCGCTGTCGCAGCGTGACGTCGCCGCGGCGAACGAGGAAGGCCAGATCATCGCGGACCTGGCCGGCGACGAGGCCTTCGAGGGCTACCACCAGCGCCCGGACGCCAACGCCAAGGCGCTGCGCGACGGCTGGTACTTCACCGGCGACACCGGTTATTTCGACGCCGACGGCGATCTCTTCGTCAGCGGGCGTGTCGACGACATGATCATCAGCGGCGGCGAGAACATCTCGCCGGTCGACATCGAGTCGGTGCTGTCGCTGCACCCGGCTGTCGATGAGGTGGCAGTCGCCGGCCTGCACGACGAGCGTTGGGGCCAGCGTGTCGTGGCCTTCGTCAAGCGCCGCGCCGAGGTCTCCTTCGAAGGCCTGGACGCGCATTGCCGCAGCTCCGACCTCGTCAACTTCAAGCGCCCGCGCGAATACGTGTTCGTGCGCGAGATCCCCAAGTCGCCGGTCGGCAAGGTGCTGCGGCGCAAGCTGGTGGCGGGCGAGTACGAGGCCGAGAGCCCCGGCTCGAGCACGTGAACGCAATTCGCGCACGCCGCGCCCGAGCTTGCGGCGCAGCAGCGTGCGCAGGGTCACGCCGTCGGCGTCGCCGATCTGCGCCGCGATCCGGTCGACACTGTGTGTTCCGGTGCGCAGCAGGTGCAGCGCGCGCTCGATGTGCAAGTCCTGGAAGTACGACAGCGGTGTCTTGCCGAGCACTCGGTGAAGTCGCCGCGCCAGCGTGCGCTCGCTGGCGCCCACCGTGCGGGCTTCGTCGGCGAGCGAGAAGCCGTTGGCCAACTGCCGCCGCGCCCAGGACTCGAAGCGCTCGAGCACCGGGTCGGCGTGCGCCAGATGATCGGGGATCACGAACTCGGCCTGAGAGCCGCGCGCCTCGACCAGCAGGTAGCGCGCCGCCAGCGCCGGGCTGCGGCCACGCACCACGCTGAGCGCCAGATCGAGGTGCGCCATCGCCGCACCGGCGGTCGTGAGGCCGGCCTTGTCGGCCTCATCAATGTCGCTCGTGACGACGCCAAGCGTGAATGCCGTCTTTTGGTTGTGGGGTTGCGTGGCGAGGCAGTTGCGTGGCGACATTGCGTGGCGAGGCACTATGTCGGCGTTCTGATCAATCCTGCCCACGCCGACTGCGCTCGAATCGTGGCTTTGAAGGTCAGGCGCTTCCACTATGACCATAGGGTATGACGCGTGATTTTCTCGGTCCACCGTTCACGTCCCGCACATCTGTATGCACCTGCGAGGTCGCCAGCGGTCAGGCACGCGCTTTTACCGAACGACAGCTTGCGGTCTCAAGCGGTTGCTGGGGACGCAAAGGCCAAGGACAGCGTGGCCGCAGGCCGCCACCGGGCCATCCACCAGATAGCTGACTTTCAGCGATCTCGGGGCCGCCAGCGCGCAACGCGCCACTGACCGTTGCTCGCCGTGCGGCCCGGACCACGCCGAGGGCCGGCAGCCCGCCGGCCATGTCGGTGCGACCAACGGCTGCGGCGCACAGCCAGACCTTGCGGGCAAGTACAAGTCCGAACTCCGAGCCGTCCAAACCTGACGCTTCGCGCGCAAACCGCGCCGTTGCTGCACCGCAGCACGCATGTCACCAGACGATTTGGTCCTTCGGCGGATTCGCCGGTTCATTGCCGGACAAGGGTGTTAACGCCGGGTCGCACGAATGCCGAGACTGTGCCCCATCGAATCGAGGCAACGCCAAGAGAACATCACCATGAAGCTCAATGAACTGGCCCACCCCGCAGCCACACTGCCCGCCGAACTCGATGGTTTTCGGGTCGAGATCGATGCCCAGCGCGAACGCGCCGACATCATCCTGGACCGTCCGCCCTTCAACGTCATCAGCATGCAGGCGCGCGAACAGTTGCGCATCGTGTTCGAGGCGCTCGA
>JANOKY010000489.1:0-12021 GCA_031419635.1 Burkholderiales bacterium
TCGATGACCTGGCGCTTCTCTTCGACCACCAGGATTTCCTGCAGACCCTGCGCGAAATCGCGCGTGATCGTGGCTTCGAGCGGCCAGACCACGTTGACCTTGTGCAGCCGGATGCCCAGCGCGCGGCAGGTATCGTCGCCCAGGCCCAGGTCGGCCAGGGCCTGGCGGGTGTCGTTGAAGGCCTTGCCGCTGGCGATGATGCCGAAGCGGTCGCGGCCCGACTCGATGACGTTGTGGTTGAGCTTGTTGGCACGGATGTAGGCCAGCGCCGCGTACCACTTGTAGTCGAACAGCCGCGCTTCCTGCTCCAGCGGCTGGTCGGGCCAGCGGATGTGCAGGCCGCCGGGCGGCATCACGAAGTCTTCGGGCAGCACGATCTTCACGCGGTCGGGGTCCACCGACACCGAGGCCGAGGACTCAACCACTTCCTGGATCGTCTTCATCCCCGCCCACACGCCCGAGAAGCGGCTCATCGCGAAGGCATGCAGGCCCATGTCGAGGATGTCCTGAACACTGCTCGGGAAGAACACCGGCAGGCCGCAGGCCTTGAAGATGTGGTCGCTCTGGTGCGGTGCCGTGCTGCTCTTGCTCACATGGTCGTCACCGGCGATGGCGATCACGCCGCCGTGCCTGGCCGTGCCGGCCATGTTGGCGTGCTTGAAGACATCCGAGCAGCGGTCCACGCCCGGGCCCTTGCCGTACCAGAGGCCGAACACGCCGTCGTATTTCTTCGTTTCGGGGTAGATGTCGAGCTGCTGCGTGCCCCACACCGCGGTGGCCGCCAGCTCCTCGTTGACACCGGGCTGGAACACGATGTGGTGCTCGGCCAGGTGTTTCTTCGCCGCCCACAAGGCCTGGTCGTAGCCGCCGAGCGGGCTGCCGCGGTAGCCGCTGACGAAGCCGGCGGTGTTCAGCCCCGCTAGCGCATCGCGCGTGCGCTGCAGGATCGGCAAGCGCACAAGCGCCTGCACGCCGCTCATGAAAGCGCGGCCACGGGCCAGCGAATACTTGTCGTCCAGGGTGACGGTTTCGAGGGCCTTGCGAATCGACTCGGGCAGGGGGGCGTTCATGGCGGCCTCGCGTGACAAAAAGGGCAGCGGCGAGTGTAGGAGGCTTGGCCCGGCAAGTGTTTTCCTTGTTTGCTTGCCTGCGACGCCTTTGAGCAATAAGCTTTCGCGTTGTTGGCAGTTGGCGAAACAATGGCATCGAAAACAAACAATCTCGGGCCGTCCCGCAGTGCCGCACCCGATCAGCCGCATGGCCCGGATCTCGACCGCTATGACGTCGGCATCCTGACCGAGTTGCAAGCCGACGCGCGCCTGTCCAATGCCGAGTTGGCCTCGCGCATCGGCCTGTCGGCCGCGCCCACCTGGCGCCGCGTCAAGTGGCTCGAGCAGCAGGGCTACATCACCGGCTACCGTGCCGAGCTCGACCGTCGGCGAATAGGACTGGGCGTGTTCGCCTTCGTGCGCGTGGACGCCGAGCGCAACACCGGCAGCGCCACCAAGGCGCTCGAAGACGCGATCCGCCGGTTGCCCGAAGTCACGGCCTGCCACTACATCAGCGGCGCCGGTACCTTCGCGCTGCAGGTGATGGCCACCGACCTCGACGCCTTCTCGCGCTTTGCCACAGAAACGCTGCTGAATCTGCCGAATGTGAAAGACATCCACACCAGCTTCTCGCTCGGCGAAGTCAAAGCTGGAGCGGCCTTGCCGCTGACCCACTTGCAGGGCGCGAAGCGCCGCCCGCGCGGCTGAGCGACACTTGCCGGCTGACGATGAGCCCCCTGACGACTGCAGCCGGCGCTGAGAAGGACCTGACCTGACCCAAGCGCACCTGCCACCGCGCCACCTGTTGCTGGTCCTGGCCGTGGTGGCAGTGTGGGGCACCAACTTCGTGGTCATCAAATGGGCCCTGGGCACACTGCCGCCGCTGCTGCTGGGCGCGCTGCGTTTCGCGCTGGCCTTTGCTCCCGCCGCCTTGTTCGTGCGCCGACCGGCGGTGGCGTGGGGCACGCTGGCGGCCTACGGCGTGCTGATCGGCGCCGGGCAGTTCGGCTTGCTGTTCATCGCCCTGCGCGCCGACATCACGCCGGGCCTGGCCTCGCTGGTGATCCAGACCCAGGTCTTCTTCACCATCGGCCTGGCGATGGCCATGGCTGGCGAGCGGGTGCGCGGCTTCCAGGTCTTCGCCCTGGCACTGGCCGCTGCCGGGCTGGCCGTGATCGCCGTGCACACCGACGCCAGCACCACCCCGCTGGGCCTGCTGCTGCTTCAGTTGGCGGCGCTGGCCTGGGCCGCAGGCAACCTGGTAGCCAAACGCGCCGGGCGCGTGGACATGCTCGGCTTCATGGTCTGGTCGAGCCTGTTCGCGGTGCCGCCGCTGCTGCTGTTGTCGCTGCTGCTCGAAGGCCCGCAAGCCATTGCGCAGGGCCTGGCCGCGGCCGGCCCGGGGGTCTGGGCCGCCGTGCTCTGGCAGTCGATCGGCAACACCCTGTTCGGCTACGGCGTCTGGGCCTGGTTGCTGGCGCGACACCCGGCCGCGACGATCACGCCGATGGCGCTGCTGGTGCCGGTGTTCGGCATGGGCGCATCGGCCGCGATGCTGGGCGAGGCGCTGCCGGGCTGGAAGCTCGCCGCCGCGGCGCTGGTGATGGCCGGTCTGGCGCTGAACATCCTGTGGCCGCGGCTGGCCACTCGGTGGTGAGCGCGCAGGCTACTTCGGCCACAGCAGCCACATCTTCAGCGACTGCTTCATCCGCCCGGCCTGCTGCTCGGCGCGTTCGCCCCAGCCCCAGAAATAATCGGCCCGCACCGCGCCGGTGATCGCCGAGCCGGTGTCTTGCGCCAGCACCAGGCGGCGCAGCGGCGTGGCGGTCAGCGGCTCGGTGGTGTCGAGCCACACGGGCGTGCCGTAGGGAATGCTCTTGGTGTCGACGGCGATCGAGCGCTCGGGCGTCAGCGCCACGCCCTGGCCGCCGCGCGGTCCGAGCGTGGCGTCGGGCAGCGGCTCTTCGCGGAAGAATACAAAGCGCGGGTTGGCAGCCAGCAATTCAGGCACGCGCTGCGGGTTGCGCCGCGCCCACTCGCGGATCGCCGGCCACGAGGCCTCGCCGGGTCTGATCTCGCCCTCGTCGATCAGCCAGCGGCCGAGCGATTGGTAGGGCTGGTCGTTGTGGCCGGCAAAGGCCAGGCGAACGATCTGGCTGCGGCCGTCGGCGGCGATCAGACGCACGCGCCCCGAGCCCTGCACTTGCAGCAGCAGCGCGTCGAGCGGGTCGGCCACATACGCGAGCTCGCGGCCGCGCAGCGCGGCCTGTGCGGCGGGCACGGTCTCGATCTGCGCGCGCGTGAACCAGGGCTTGCGCGTGGCCAGGTCGGCCGGCGGCGCGTACAGCGGCACGCGCAGCGCGCCGCGCGGCGTGCGGCTGGCGTCGATCTGCGGCTCGAAGTAGCCGGTGGCCAGGCCATCGCCCGACGCACCCGCATCGAGCGGCAGCACGCGGTACGGCGCAAAGCGCTGCATCAACCAAGCGCGCGTCGCGGCGTCGTCGCTGGGTTGCGTGCGCAGGGCCTCCTGGCAAACACGCAACCAGGCCAGCGCTTCGCGCTGTACGTCGGCAGGCACGCGCTCGCAACTGCGCTGCAAGGCCAGCCAGGCCTCGCGAGTGCGGTCACTGCCCCAGCCGGGCAGATCGGCCCAGGCCGCGGCCTGCCAGCGCGCGCCGGGGTGCAGCGAGGCCGCAGGCGCGGCCAATGGACTGTCGCTGCGCGTCTCAACGGCGGCGCGCTCTGCCGTCGGCGCAGGCGGTGACAGAGGCACCGCGCTGCAGCCGCTCAGCAGTACCACGAGCACAGACAGCGCGGCCCAGTAAGCTCGGTGCATGTGGTTGCTCTTACTCGAAGCGCTCGGGGCGCTGTTGATTCTGTTGTTCATCGTGTGGTGGACCATGTTCTCAGGCCGCCGCCGCGGTGAACGCAGCGACGACGATAGCGACGCTTCAGGGCGCTGATGCGGGGCGTTCGGCGCGCGCCCGCGGCGGCCAGAGGAAGGTGTGCGGCGCGCGCCACAGCCGGCGCCAGATCGCGGCGCGCAAGGCATGGCGCTCGCGCACGGCAATGCCGCGCGAACGCAGCGCCACCTTGAAGGCGAGCCAGAAACTCACGCCGACGTTGAGCCCGCCGATCGCGGCGATGCCGGCCACGCACCACCAGAACGCCGGCTGCGTCAGCAGCGACGGGCCGAGGGCGCCCAGGGCGGCGGCGAGCTGGCCGGTGGACAGCGTGACATGGCGCACGTCCAGGCCCAGGCCGACGAAGCCCAGCACGGGCGGCAGCAGCCCGAGCATCAAGCCCAGCGAGACGCTGGCCGCCAGCCCCGAGATGTTCATGCGCCACCAGCGCGACCAGCGCTGCGCCCGCGCCGCGCCGAGGCGCGCGACGATACGCGGGTTCCAGGCGATGGCGCTGTCCAGGCGCTGGAAGACGAACCAGTTCTCGGCCCAACCGGCGATCAGCGAGCTGACGAACAGCAGCACGCCGGTGAAGGCCGCATACAGCGCGGTCGGCCCGAGCAGGGTCAGCGACTGCAGCACATGCGCGGCCTCTTCGGGCCCGACCGGCGGTGCGCCGAGCAGTTGCGCGCCCAGCCATTGCAGCCCCAACACCAGCGGCGCGCACAGCGCCAGGTTGCCGGCGATGCCGGCGGCCTGCGAGCGGATCAGGTGGGTCACTTCGTCGACGAAGGCTTCGATGCGCTCGCCGTCGCCATCGCTGCGCGCTGCGCCCTCGGGCAGCAGTTTGGCCGCCAGCGCGGGAGCGGTCATTGCCGGCTGCTTGGTGGCGAGGGTGAAATGCAGTAGCAGGATGGCGATGAAACTCAGGGCGTAGTTCGCGCTGGCCGCGACCCCGCCCCAGAACGCCGACAGGCCCAGCGCCAGCAGGCCGAACTTGAGCATCGTGGTGCCGGCCAGAATCGCGCCGCCGCCGGCCGCGCGGGCCAGCATGTCGCGGTACTCGGCGCCGTTGCGGGCGATGTAGTGCTCGCCGGTTTCGGCGCTGCGCTCGGCCACCTGGCGCGCCAGCAGCGAGTAGTGCCGCGCCAGCAGGGCGCCCACGCTGCGCGTGCCGGCCTGCACCTGGACCAGGCCGATCAGCAAGCGCAGCGCCTCGCGCGGCGAGGGCGCGAGCAGGGCGTCGAGCAGCTCTTCGATGCGCTGGGCGCGGGCGCGCAACTGGTCGGCCTCGAAGACGATATCGACCGAGACGCCATGCTCTTCGAGGTGGCCGGCAATGCTCGCCGCGGCCAGCCGGCAGGCGTCGAGCAATGCACGCAATACGTTGGCGTGCTGCGCCACCTGGGCCGCGTCATCGGCGGTCAAGGCCGCCGCCAGATCGTCGGCGCTGCGCGCCAACTGGCCGAAGGGGTTGTCGGCCAGCAGGGCGCTGTCCATGCGCAAGCGCAGCGGTGCGGAGAATCCCGCCGCGCGCACGGCGCTCACCAGGTGGTCCAGGGCTTCGAGCAGGCCCGCCTGCCAGCGCACGCTGCCGCCTTCGGGAGCGAGCAGGTGCGCGGCGCCTTCAAGCGTGGCGTCGTCCAGCGCCGACAGCCAGCGCAGGTCGGCGTCTTCGAACAGCAGCGGGAACAGCGCGGCCAGATCGCGCGTGACCGGCGTGCGCGGCAGCAGCCGGTTGCGCAGGCGCTGCCACAGCGCGCTGCGCAAGGCCAGCCGCGGCGAGAAGCCGAACTCGGCGAACAGCGCGGCGATGTCGATCTCGCGCCAGAAGGCTTGCAGCAGGCCCTGCACGGCGTCGCGGTGTTGCGGGTGCTGGTCGAGCACTTGCAGCAGTTGCCGCAGCCGCAGCACCGGCCGCGGCGTGGCACCCTCGGCGCGCGCCCCGCCGTGGCGCAGCCACTGCATCAGCCGGGCCAGCCAGAGGTGGCGCTCGGGCAGCGAGGCGCGCGGATCGGCGGCGTTGAGCAGGGCCGTCAGGTCCCACGCCGCGGGCGACATGGCGATCAGTGAAGCTGCTCCGGCCGCGTCAGCACGAACTCGGGCACCGCGGCCTCGAAGGGGTGCGCGTCTTCGGTCATGCAGAAGTAAGTGCCGCGCATCGTGCCCTGGGCGGTGGCGATGCGCGTCCAACTGGTGTACTCGAACTTCTCGCCGGGCTTGAGCAGCGGCTGGTGGCCGACGCCGGCCAGCCCGCGCATTTCCTCGCTGTGGCCGCGGGCGTCGGCAACCACCCAGTGCCGCGCCACCAGTTGCGCGGTGACATCGCCGCTGTTGACGATGGTGACGGTGTAGGCGAAAGCATGCACATGGGCCTGCGGCTGCGACTGCTCGGGCAGGTAGGCAACGCTGACGCTGCAGGTGAACTGGGGGTGGGCCATAGCGGGCGATTCTAGAATCGACACGAACTGCCCACGAATGCATGATGACCTACCGCATCGCCTCCTCGATCCTGTCCGCCGATTTCGCCCGCCTCGGTGACGAGGTCAAGGCCGTCATTGCCGCTGGCGCCGACTGGATCCACTTCGACGTGATGGACAACCATTACGTGCCGAACCTGACTTTCGGGCCGATGGTTTGCGCAGCGCTGCGCAAGCACAGCAGCGTGCCGATCGACGTGCACCTGATGGTGCAGCCTGTCGACGCGTTGGCCCAAGCTTTCTGCCGCGCCGGTGCCGATCTGGTGAGCTTTCACCCCGACGCCAGCGCGCATGTCGACCGCACCCTGCAAGTCATCCAGGCCGAAGGCAAGCAGGCCGGGCTGGTATTCAACCCGGCCGAGCCGATCGACCGGCTCGAATGGGTCATCGACAAGGTCGATCTGGTGCTGGTGATGAGCGTCAACCCAGGCTTCGGCGGGCAGAGTTTCATCGACGCGGCCCTGCGCAAGATCGAGCGCCTGCGCAAGCTCATCGATGCCAGCGGCAAGGACATCCGGCTCGAGGTCGATGGCGGCGTGAAGGTCGACAACATCCGCCGCATTGCGGATGCCGGTGCAGACACCTTCGTGGCCGGCAGCGCGATTTTCGGCCAGCCTGATTACAAGGCGGTGATCGACGCGATGCGAAAGCAACTCGGTGGCTGAGCTGGTTGTCGCGCCGCCCCAGGCGGACCTGTTTGCGGCCCTCGCAGGCGAAGACCGGCTCGGCGAACGCTTCTGCTTGGACAACGACGCGCTGGCGCGGCGCGCCACTGGCATCACGCTGACGCCGCAGTGGCTGGTCGATGCGATGTTCGACCGCTTTGGTGCCGACCAGGTTTTCGACACCATCGTCGACTGCGGCGCCGGCACTGGCCGTTTCTCGATCGCCGCCGCCCAGCGTTGGCCGGCGGCGAGCGTCGTCGCTGTCGAGCGTGGCGACGAGATGGCCGCCTTGCTGCGGCAGCGCCTGGCCGAGACGGGTTTGTCGCGGCGGGTCGAAATCGTTGTCGATGACTTTCGCAACTTCGTGGCGCCGCTCGGCGGACGCACCCTGTTCATCGGCAACCCGCCTTATGTGCGGCACCACCAGATCGAGCGGCAGTGGAAAGCCTGGTACTCGACGGGCATGGCAGCGCTGGGCATTCGCGCCTCGCAGCTCGCCGGGCTGCACGCGCACTTCATGCTTCATGCCCTGCGCCAGTTGCGGCCCGGTGACGCCTTGTGTTTCGTCACCGCGGCGGAATGGCTCGACAACGGCTACGGCGACGCGTTGCGGCGGCTGTGCGCGGGACGCGCTGGACTTGCGCTGCGCGGCTTGTGGGTGGCCGATGCCGACGATCCCGTCTTCGACGACGCGCTGGTGTCGGCCGCCGTGGTGCTGGTCGAGGGCAGCGAGCGTGAGGGCGACGCGCGCTTGGGCACGATCGCCGGCCACGGTCTGCACGACGTGCGCCGCGCACCGGTGGTGCAACTGCGCGAATCGCTGCGCTGGTCAGCGCACTGCCAGGCCTCAGGGCCGGCGAGTCCGGTGGGCATCGAAGTCGGCGAGCTGTTTCGCGTGACGCGGGGCCAGGTGACGGGGGCCAACGACGTCTATGTGCTTGCCGCCGACCAGCGGCTGTTGCCGGCGTCCTTGGTCCGCCCTTCCGTGACGCGCGCCAGGGAGATCATCGACGGCCAGGTGTTGACGCGCGAAGGCGCCGCCGGATTGCGCAACGTGGTTGACCTGCCAACGGACCTGGATGCGCTCGACACAGAAGCGCGCCGGGCGGCGCTGGCCTTCATCGAGCGCGCGCGGGCCGCGGGCGCGCACGCGGGCTATGTGGCTCGCAGCCGCAAGCCGTGGTACGTGGTGGCGATGCGCGCGCCACCGTTGGCCTTTGTCAGCTACATGGGTCGACGGCCGCCGGTGTTTGCCGCCAATCCGTTTGCCGTCAGCTACATCAACATCGCGCACGGCTTGTACCCGCGACAAGCCTTGACGCCGGCCAGCGTGGCTGCCGTTTTGGCACACCTGAATTGCTCGACCGATGTGCGCAGTGGCCGGGTCTATGGCGGGGGCCTGGCGAAATTCGAACCCAGCGATGTCGCACGCTTGCGGGTGCCGGGCGACCTGCTGGAGTTCGCGGCGTGAGCTGGCCAGCGCGCGCCAAACGGTGGTCCAGTGAAGAGATCGCGGCCGACGTGCGTGCCGCCAGCGACGAGTTTCGCGGCCGGCGACTGGCCGAGCCGCTGGCGCGCTACCTGGCGGCGTTCGATGCGTCGGCGGTGCCGGTTGCCGAGGCCATTTCGAGGATGGCGGGCGGCTCGCTTGTCGAGGATGCCGATCCGCAGAGCTGGTCCGCAGTGTGGTCAAGTGACGCAGGCCGCGAGGCTTTCCGCTACCTGAGCGCGCCGCCGATATCGAAAGACGATTTGGAGACCTTGGCCGCGACATCGCTGAGCCCGACCGCCGCAGGCGACGAGCTTCGGCGTGCGCGCTTGCTCGAGGTGATGCGTGCGGTCCTCGATCCACGCCGATTCCCATGGATCGCCGCAGGCCGGTCGCCGCGCCCGCATGAGTTGAAGGCCGCCGCGCTGGCGACATCGACCCTGATCGCTTCCCAGCGTGTGCAGACGTTGCGCCGCGGCGATGAGGGCGCCATGGTCGAGGGCGCCGTCAAGGGATTGCTGGTCGGCATGGGCTGGCAACTCGCATCGGCACACCCGCTCGGCGGGGTGCAGAACCTGCTCAACGACTCACCGCCGCCGCGCAGTTTTCTGACGCAGGTCAACCTGGGCGCAGACAACGCCGACGTGTTGATTCGCCTCGACGACGGCCGCCTGTTGGCAATCGAATGCAAGGGCTCGAACAGCGAGATCAACAGCCGCAAGCGCCTGAACAAGGAAGCGGCGCAAAACGCCCGCGCCTGGTTGCAGCGATTCGGCTCGCAGGTGGTGCCCGGCGTGGCCTTGCAGGGCGTCTTCAACCCACGCTACGTTATCGAAGCACAGGACACGCCCTTGGTGGTGTTCTGGGGACACCGGCTCGAAGACTTGCGCCGCTTTGTCGAAGCGGCTCGGCTTTGACGTGTCTTCACGGCCGCCTGGCATGAAGACGCGCTGCGCGGTTGGCCTTCAGGCGGCGATTGTCGACCTCGACGGCACCCTCGTCGACACCCTGGGCGACTTCGAGGTCGCGCTCAACCGCACGCTGGTCGGCCTGATGCTGCCGGCGGTGGACCGCGCCTTCATCGAGCGCACTGTCGGCAAGGGCTCGGAGCATCTGCTGCGCAGCACGCTGGCCGCAGTGGGTGGCGACGCTTCGCTGTACGACGCCGCGTGGGCGCACTACCAGCGGCACTACCGGGCGGTCAACGGCGACCATGCCGAGGTATACGACGGTGTTGTCGCAGGCCTCGACATGCTGCGCGCCGCCGGCCTGGCGCTGGCCTGCGTGACCAACAAGCCGCAGGCCTTCGCCTTGGCACTGCTCGAGCGCAAGGGCCTGGCGGGCTACTTCGCGCAAGTCTTCGGTGGCGACAGCTTCGAGCGCAGCAAGCCCGACCCGCTGCCGTTGCTGCGCGCTGCCGCGGCCCTCGGCAGCTCACCCCCGCGCACGCTGGTGATCGGCGACTCGGCCAATGACGCGAGCGCCGCCCACGCGGCAGGCTGCCTGCTGGTGCTGGTCAGTTATGGCTACAACCACGGTGAGTCGGTGGACGGCCTCGGCGCCGATGCGGTCGTTGATCGGCTCGACTGCATCGATCTGGCCGCACTCGGCGCGCGCCCCTGATGGGCGCTGCTAAACTGCGCCGCGTCATGACGCTCACTTCACGCCAACGCACAGGTTCCGGGCCTTGCGGCCGGGGAGCCTGGCCCTGGCGCCGCGCACAGCACGGCTGATGCCCGCCGGTTGGGCCCCTGGAGTCTGGGCACCCGGCCTGTCTGTTTGATGCATTCGCCCGGCCGCCAAACCCGCCGCCGCGAAGCCCCCGCAGGACGACTGAAGTGATCACCGAACTCGAATTCAAGAGCCTCGCCGCGCAAGGCTTCAATCGCATTCCCCTGATCAGCGAGGCCTTCGCCGATCTGGAAACGCCGCTGTCGCTATACCTCAAGCTGGTCGGCAACCAGCCCTACGGCTGCCTGCTCGAATCGGTGGTCGGCGGCGAGCGTTTCGGGCGCTACTCCTTCATCGGCCTGCCGGCGCGCACGCTGTTGCGCGCCACCGACAACATCGCCGAAGTGGTCACCGAGGGTGCGGTGGTCGAGCGCCACGAAGGCAACCCGCTGGAGTTCATCAACGCCTACCAGCAGCGCTTGCGGCCGGCCATCAGCGGCGGGTTGCCGCGCTTTTGCGGCGGCCTGGCGGGCTACTTCGGCTACGAGACCGTGCGCGCGATCGAGCCGCGCCTGGCGGCCACGCGCAAGAGCGGCGGCCTGGACACGCCCGACATCATGCTGCTGCTGACCGAAGAGGTGGCCGTGATCGACAACCTGTCGGGGCGCCTGTACCTGATCGTCTGGGCCGACCCGGCGCGGCCCGACGCTTACTTCCAGGCCCAGCGCCGGCTGGCCGAGTTGGCCGACAAGTTGAAGTACAGCGTCACTGCGCCCGCGGTCAAGCGCGGGCCGGCGCATCCGGTCGAGCGCGACTTTGCCAAGGCCGATCTGATGCGCGCCGTGGAGCGCGCCAAGGAGTACATCGCGGCGGGCGACTGCATGCAGGTGGTGATCGGCCAGCGGCTGCGGAAGCGCTACACCGAGAGCCCGCTCAGCCTGTACCGCGCGCTGCGCTCGCTGAACCCGAGCCCCTACATGTATTTCTACGACATGGGCGAATTCCAGATCGTCGGCGCGTCGCCCGAGATTCTGGTGCGCGAGGAGCGGCTGGCGCAGTCCGGCGTCGGCGGGCGCATGGTCACGATCCGGCCGCTGGCGGGGACGCGGCCGCGCGGCGCGTCGCCCGAGTCCGACGCGGCGCTCGAGGCCGAGCTGAAGTCCGACGCCAAGGAGCGCGCCGAGCACCTGATGCTGATCGATCTGGCGCGCAACGACATCGGCCGCATTGCGCGCATCGGCAGCGTCAAGGTCACCGAAGCTTTTTCCGTCGAGCGCTACTCGCATGTGATGCACCTGGTGAGCAATGTCGAGGGCGTGCTGCGCCCCGAGGTCGACCAGCTCGACGTGCTGCGCGCCACCTTCCCGGCCGGCACGCTGAGCGGTGCGCCGAAAGTGCGGGCGATGGAAATCATCGACGAGTTGGAACCCGTGCAGCGCGGCATCTACGGCGGTGCTTGCGGCTACCTGAGCTTTGCCGGCGACATGGACCTTGCCATCGCCATCCGCACCGGCATCGTCAAGGACGAGACCCTGTACGTGCAGGCTGCGGCCGGCATCGTTGCCGACTCAGTGCCGGAGAGCGAGTGGGCCGAAACCGAGCAGAAGGCGCGCGCGCTGCTGCGCGCCGCGGAAATGGCGCAGGCGGGCCTCAACAGCGGCATTCGCTAGGAGAAAATCATGCTGCTGATGATCGATAACTATGACTCCTTTACCTACAACCTCGTGCAGTATTTCGGCGAACTTGGCGAAGACGTAAAAGTGG
>JANOKY010000490.1:0-9262 GCA_031419635.1 Burkholderiales bacterium
AGACTTCATGCGCCCCGACCGCATCGTCGTCGGTGCCGACGACGAACGCGCCGTGCACCTGATGCAGGCGCTGTACGCGCCGTTCCAGCGCGCCCGCGACAAGCTGGTGATCATGGACATCCGCTCGGCCGAGCTGACCAAGTACGCCGCCAACGCGATGCTGGCCACGCGCATCAGCTTCATGAATGAGATCGCGCTGCTGGCCGAAAAGCTCGGCGCCGACATCGAGCAGGTGCGCCGCGGCATCGGCTCCGACCCGCGCATCGGGCATCAGTTTTTGTACGCCGGCTGCGGCTATGGCGGCTCGTGTTTTCCGAAGGATGTGAAGGCGCTGCTGCACAGCGCGGCGGGCGTCGGCGAGCCGCTGCATCTGCTCAATGCCGTCGAGCGCGCCAACGAGCGGCAGAAGATGGTGCTGGTGGACCGCATCGCCCTGCGCTTCGGCGAGAACCTGCAAGGCCGGCGCTTCGCTCTCTGGGGCCTGGCCTTCAAGCCCGACACCGACGACATGCGCGAGGCGCCCAGCCGCGTCATCGTCGCCGAGTTGCTGCGCCGCGGTGCGCAGGTGGTGGCGCACGACCCGGTGGCGATGAACGAAGCCCGCCGCGTCTTCGCCGGTGTCGACGGCCTGGCCTTCGCGGCGACGCCGAACGAGGCATTGGTCGGCGCCGACGCGCTGGTGGTGGTGACCGAATGGAAGGCTTTCCGCTCGCCCGACTTCGAGCGCGTGCGCAGCGCGCTGCGCCAGCCGGTGGTCTTCGACGGGCGCAACCTGTTCGATCCCGAGCGCATGCGCGAACTCGGTTTCGAGTATTTCGCGATCGGCCGCCGCGCCGCCGCGCCGGCTGCCGAGCTGCGCGAATTCGATCAGCGATTGGCAGCATGAGCCGCCGGGCCGCTCCCAAGGCGAATTCCGTAGTGCGAAGCACGGAGGTTGTCTGATGACCCGCTGGGCCGCTCCCGAGGCGAATACCGAAGTGCAAAGCACGGAGGTTGCCTGATGAAGCGCGTTCTGGTCACCGGCGCGGCCGGCTTCATCGGCATGCATGTGGCGCTGGCGCTGCTGCGCCGCGGTGACGAGGTTGTCGGCATCGACAACCTCAACGACTATTACGACGTGAGCCTGAAGCGGGCACGGCTGGCGCGGCTCCAGGCCGAGCCGGGTTTTCGCTTCGAGCGTGTGGACATCGCCGACAGTGCGGCCACCGCAGCCTGCTTCGAGTCGGGTGGCTTCGACCGCGTTGTGCACCTCGCCGCGCAGGCCGGAGTGCGCTATTCGGTGACGCACCCCGCGGCCTATGCGCAATCGAACCTGGTCGGCTTTCTCAACATCCTCGAAGGCTGCCGCCAGCGACAAGTCGAGCACCTGGTCTATGCCAGCAGCTCGAGCGTCTACGGCGGCAACCGCAAGCTGCCGTTCGCTGAGGACGATGCGGTAGATCACCCGGTGAGCCTGTACGCCGCGACCAAGAAGGCCAACGAGTTGATGGCCCACAGCTACAGCCACTTGTATCGGTTGCCGACGACGGGCCTGCGCTTCTTCACCGTCTACGGTCCCTGGGGCCGGCCCGACATGGCGTACTTTGCGTTCACCCGCGCGATCCTGGCCGGCGAGCCGATCGCCGTTTTCAACCACGGCCACATGAGCCGCGACTTCACCTACATCGACGACATCGTCAGCGGCCTGTTGCCGGTGCTCGATGCGCCGCCTGCCGTCGGCGCCGACGACACCAGCGCCGCCGCATCGAGCGCCCCGTACCGCGTGCTCAACATCGGCAGCCACGCTCCGGTGCCGCTGCTCGATTTCATCGGCGCGTTGGAGCGGGCCTTGGGGCGGCGTGCCGTGCTCGATCTGCAGCCGATGCAGCCCGGCGACGTGCCCGCCACCTATGCCGACGTGAGCCGGCTGCAGGCGCTGACTGGCAGCGCGCACCCCGCGCTGCCGCTGGCCGAGGGGGTGCAGCGCTTCGTCGATTGGTACCGCGATTACCACGGGCTGCCGCGTCACGCGCGCACGCAAGCCAAGCCCGCGAGCGCGACATGCCCGGCCTGAGTCCGAAGCGGATCCTCTACTACTGCCAGAGCCTGGTCGGCGTCGGCCACCTTACCTGCAGCCTGCGCATCATCGACGAGCTGCTGCACCACGCCGAAGTCGATCTGATCCAGGGCGGTCTCGATACCGGCAGCGTGATGCTGCGGCCCGGGTTTCGCCATCTGCGCCTGCCGACCTTGTTGCACGACGAAGAGACCGGCGAATTCTTCGACCCCGAGCGGCGCAGCCCGGTCGAGGACATCTTCACCGCGCGCAGGGTGGCGATCCAGGGCTTTCTGCGACTGCCCTACGATGCCGTCGTGGTCGAGTTCTATCCCTTCGGGCGTCGGCGCTTCAAGCGCGAGATCACCGGCCTGCTCGACGCGGTGCGTGAAACAAGCGGCGCGGTGCCTGTCTTCGCCTCGGTGCGCGAAGTCCTGATCCCGCGCGCGATCGACAACGAACGCCGCATGGTCGCGTCGGTGAAGGAGCACATCCACACCGTCTTCATTCGCGGTGACCCGCAGCTCATTCGCTTCGACGAGACCTTTTCGCTGGCTGGCGAGATCGAGGACTGTCTCTGCTACACCGGCTACATCAGCCCGCCGCCGCCGCGCACGCGCCCGGCGCGAAAGAAGCAGATCCTCGTCAGCCAGGGCGGCGGCAACGTCGGCCGCGAGTTGCTCGATGCGGCCATCGGCGCGGCGGCCCTGATGCCCGACCACGCCTTCCTGCTGGCGACCGGCTCGCGCACCACGCCGGCAGAGATCGACGGGCTTCGCCACACGGTGCGCAGCGGCAATGTCGAGATCAAACCGTTCCTGCCCGACTTCCCGCGCCAGCTTCAGGAGTCCGCACTGTCGATCAGCCTGGGCGGCGACAACACCCTGCTCGACGTGATCTCGGCGCGCACCCCCGCCCTGGCCTATCCCTATCAAGGCAACAGCGAGCAGGGATTTCGCATCCGCAAGTTCGCCGAGAAGGGTTTGCTGCACGCGCTGGACGTTGCCGACCTGACGGCGCCGCGGCTGATGGCAAAAATCGAGCAGGCCTTGGCGGCGCCTTACCCGACGCACGAGATTGCCACCAACGGCGCCTTCGTCACCAGCGAGAAGATCAAGGCCGTTTTGAACGGTTGGGGCGATGCGCGGCAGCAACCCGGTCGTCGCTGAGAACCGCCTGCCCGGCACGGCCAATTGGCAGCTCACGTGCCCGGCCACGGCGCGCGAGATTGAAGGCTATGCCTCGGCCACCAGCGTCGATCGCGGCGGCGTGATCGACTTGTACGTCAACACCCGTTCGCCGAGCTTCGAGCTGGAAGTCTTTCGCATCGGCTGGTACCAGGGGCTGGGGGCGCGGCGCGTGTTCGGCCCCGTGGTCGTGGCCGGCACCGAGCAGGTGATGCCGGCGATGGAGCCCGCCACCGGCCTGGTCGATTGCGCCTGGGTCCATCCCTACGCACTCTCGACGACCGGCGCCGACTGGTGCAGCGGCGTCCACCTCGCCAGGCTCTCGGCCCACGACAGTGGGCGGCAAAGCTACATCCTCTTCGTCGTGCGCGACGACCAGCGCCGCGCCGACCTGCTGTTCCAGCTCAGCGTCACCACCTACCAGGCCTACAACGCCTGGGGCGGCAAGTCGCTCTATCACTGGGGCAGCTCGGGGCAGCTGCGCGCGACGAAGGTGTCGTTCAACCGCCCCTATGCGGCCAATGCGCAGAATCCGGCCGCCGCGGTTGGCATGGGCGCGGGCGAGTTCCTGACCAACCTGCAGCCGCACGCGGGCAGCTACCCGGTGAGCAACGCCGGTTGGGACTGCAACCTGCTGCGCTGGCTCGAGCGCGAAGGCTATGACCTGGCCTATTGCACCAACCTCGACACCCATGCCGCGCCCGAGCGGCTGCTCGCCAGCAAGGCCTGGCTGTCGGTGGGGCACGACGAGTACTGGTCGGGCGCGATGCGCGAGCATGTGCAGGCCGCACGCGACGGCGGCGTGCACCTGGGCTTCTTCTCGGCCAACAGCGCGTACTGGAAAGTGCGCTTCGAAGCCAGCGCCGCTTCGGGCAGCGCCGACCGCATCATGGTTTGCCACAAGAGGGCCGCCAGCGATCCGCTAAGGGGCTCAGCGCAGGCGACGGGCAAGTGGCGCAGCGCGGCCATCGGCCGGCCCGAGTCCGAGCTCATCGGGGTGATGTACGTTGGCGATCCGGTCGATGCGGATATCGTGGTCACGGCCGCCGAGCACTGGGTCTTCGCCGGCACCGGTCTCGAAAACGGGGACCGCCTGCCCGGGCTGCTGGGCTATGAAGTCGACAGCGTTGACGCGGCGCATGCGCCACCCGGCTTGCAGGTGTTGGCGGCATCACCGTGGGCCGCGCTGACCGATACCGCTCGCCACGGCGTCGCCCACATGAGCCTGTACACCGCGGCCAGCGGCGCGATCGTCTTCGCCACCGGCAGCATCCAATGGGCCTGGGGGCTGGACGACTTCAATGCGCCCGCGCTGCGGCCCGTGCGCTCGAACGCCGCGGCGCAACGGCTGACGGGCAATCTGCTGGACCGGTTCATGTCGCATCGCGCGCCGCCCGCGATCACATGATGAAGCCGTCCTGGCACTGTCCGGTCTTGCTGCCGCTCAGCGTGAGGGTGGCGATCTGCGTTTCGCTGCCCAGGCGGAGGCGGTAGCAGAACTTGTTGCGCAGGCTCAGTTCGCTCCAGCGTGGCCGCGGCCAGCCCAGCAGGGTGCCGAGCAGCACGCGGTTGGTGCCGCGGTGGCCGACGATCAATGTCGAGCGACCGGCGTGCCGCTGCAGGATGCCCTGCAGCGCCTGGCCGGCACGCTCGGCCACCTCCTCGAAACGCTCGCCGCCCGGCACTGCGGCGCCCCACAGGTCGGCCTGCCAGCCGGCCCACATGGCTTGCGCCTCGGGATCACGTTCGTCGCGAAAGCGCCCTTGCAGCACGCCGAGGTGGATCTCATTGAGAGCGGGCAACGCAGTGATCGGCAATTGTTTCGCAGTCGCCGTCGGCTGCGCGGTGTCGATCGTGCGCTGCAAGGCACTGGTGTAGATCGCATCGAGCACCTCGCCGCGCAGGCAGTCGGCCAAGGCCAGGCTTTGTTGTCGCCCCTTGGCCGACAGGCCCGGATCGAGCTGCCCGGTGACGCGGTACTGGTGGTTCCATTCGCTCTGGCCGTGGCGCGCGAGGTAGATCGTCGTCACGGGCTTGTCCGAAGCGCTCATGCGGTCCAGTCTACGCGGCGCGTAGCATCACGCTTCGCATGAACAAGGCCTTCACCAAAGAGAGCGACGGCGACAACGACGACGATGACGGCCCTGCCGCGCCGCCGCCGCTGCCCGCCGGCGCCAAGAACTACCTCACGCCGCAGGGCTATGCGCGGCTGCGCGCCGAATTGCTGAGCCTGCTCGACGACGAGCGGCCGAAGGTCGTCGAGGTGGTGTCGTGGGCGGCGAAGAACGGCGACCGCTCGGAGAATGGCGACTACCTCTATGGCAAGAAGCGACTGCGCGAGATCGACCGCCGCATCCGCTTCCTGACCCAGCGGCTGGACATCGCCGAGATCGCCGACCCGTCGCTGCACTTCGGCCAGGACCAGGTGTTCTTCGGCGCCCGCGTGAGCTTCGTCGATGGCGATGGCCACGAACGCACGGTGACGATCAAGGGCATCGACGAGGTCGACCACCTGGCCGGCGAAGTGAGCTGGATCGCGCCGGTGGCGCGGGCCCTGCTCAAGGCCCGCGTGGGCGACGAGGTGCTGCTCACCACACCGCACGGGCCGCAGCGCATCGAAGTCGTGGCCGTCAGCTACCCCGCGCCGCCGGCCTGAGTGCGCAGCAGGTTGGCCAGTTCGACGGCGGACTTCACGCCCATCTTGTCGAAGACCCGCGCGCGGTGCACTTCCACCGTGCGCACGCTGATGGCCAGCGCGTCGGCAATCAGCTTGTTCTGTTTGCCGTCGATCACCAGGTGCATCACCTCGCGCTCTCGCTCGGTGAGCTCGGCCACGGCGCGGGCCACGCCCTGCTGCGCCTGCCGCGACTGCAGGCAAGCACGGCTCGCCGCCAGGGCCTGCTCGATGCGGTCGACCAGGGCGTTGTCGGTGAAAGGTTTCTCGACGAAATCGAACGCCCCGCGCTTGACCGCGGCCACCGCGGTCGGCACGTCGCCATGGCCGGTGAGGAAGATCACCGGCAGCGCCGGCAGCAGGCCGCGTTCGATCAGGCGCTCGAACAGCGCCAGCCCGCTCATGCCGGGCATGCGCACGTCGAGCAGCAACGCCGAGGGCGCCGTGGGCCAGGGCCCGCCGTGCTGCGCCAGCCGCGCGTCGAGCATGGCCTCGAAGGCCTCGGCGCTGGCGAAGGCCTCGGACAGCAGCCGGCGCGAGCGCAGCAGCCAGGCCATCGACTCGCGCAGCACTTCCTCGTCGTCGACCAGGTAAACCATCGGCAGGCCGAAATAAGCAGCGGGGCCGGACATCGCGGGTGGCATGGCCGGCAGGTTTATCACGGCGCGGCACGCAGCGTGAAGCGAAATGTGCTGCCGGCCGGCCCGGTGTCGAAATCCAGCGCGCCGCCATGCTGCTCGATCACGGTGCGGCACAGCGACAGGCCCAGCCCCATGCCTTCGCTGCGGGTGGTGAAGAAGGGCGTGAACAGGTGCACGGCGACTTCGGGCGCGATGCCGGGGCCGGCGTCGCTGAAGCGAAACTCGACCCCCTCGGCCTGGCCGGGGCCACTGAGCGGCCGCACTGCGATGCGCAGCAGCCGCGAGGGCAGCGGCGTGGCTGGCCCCTCCATGGCCTGGATCGCATTGCGCGTGAGGTTGAGCAGCACCTGCTCAACCATCGTGCGGTCGGCCCAGACGCGCGGTGGCGGCGTGGGCACATCGACATCGACGCGCGTGCCACTCTTGCGCGCCTGCAAGCGCACCAGCGGCAGCACGGCGTCGAGCAGCGTCGCTGCCGACACCGCCTCGCGCGCCTGCTCGCGGCGGCGCACGAAGTCGTGCACGCTCTTGATGGTGCGGCCGGCGCGCTCGGCCTGTTCGGCGATGCGGCCGACCGACTGGCGCAGCAGCGTGCGCAGCTCGCCGTCGTCGCTGGGCGGCTCGTCGAGCAGGTTCAGCGAGCCGCTGGCGTAGCTGGCGATCGCCGCCAGCGGCTGGTTCAACTCGTGGCTGAGCAGCGAGGCCATTTCGCCGACCGTCGCCAGCCGGGCTGTCGCCTGCAAGCGCTCCTGTTGCTGGCGCGACAGGTCTTCGACGCGGCGCTGCTCGGTCACGTCCAGTGCGGCACTCATCCAGCCGCTGTGGCGGCCGCTGCTGTCGATCAGCGGCGCTTCATAGATCATGACCGGGAAGCGCTCGCCGTTCTTGCGCATGAACACGGTTTCATAGGCCATCCGCGTCTGGCCTTCGCCACCGCCCGGCGCCAGCCGCTGGGCCTGGCGCAGCGCGTACTCGGCCTCGCGCTCGGGCGGCCAGTACGGCGGGGTGGCGGCACGCTGCAACTCGTCGGCCTCGAAGCCGACCATGCGGCAAAACGCCAGGTTGACGTAGCTGATGCGCCCGGCCAGGTCGCGCGCGCGCAGTCCGGTGATCAGCGAATCTTCCATCGCCTTGCGGAATGCCAGGGCCTCGGCCAGGCGCTCTTCGGCCGCCGCGCGGCGGCGCACGTCGCGCGCCAGCAGCAGCACCAAGGCAAACAGCGCGATCGACAGGCCGACGACCAGCGCCACGCTGAGGTTGGGGATCAGGTGCGGCCGGCCCTCGGCGCTGTCGGCGCGCACCCGCAGCACGGCGCCGGCCACGTCGATGCCATGCTCCGCGCGGTACACGCCGGCGCCGCGCACGGTGCCGGCGCGGGCCAGCCGGGCGCCGTCGCCTTCGACAAAACTCAGCTCATGGCTGCGCGACGGGTCTGCGGCCAGGGCCTCGTCGAGCAGCGCCGTGAGCGAGAAGCTGGCCACCATGCTGCCGCCACGGCCGCGCGGCGACGAGATCGGCACGCAAAGGTCGATCACCTCCAGGCCGAAGCCGCCCGGCAGCGGCACGAAGTAGCTGCCCGAAAACGCCGGTGCGCCGCTGCGCCGCGCGGCGTTGCAGGCGAACTCGGCTTCCAGGCTCAGGGCCTCGCGCGGGATCGGCGTGAACAGGGCCGCCAGGTAGGGTGTCTGCACCGCATTTTCGATGGCGAACGCGGCGTCGCGGCGCTCGATGCGCAGCAGGTCGCGGTGGGCCCGTATCAGCTCGCTGGCATCGCTGCGCCATTGCGTCGGCGCGGGCTCGTTCCACAGCAGCGCCTGAAGGCTTTGCAGGCTGCGCGTGAGGCTCTGGCGCGTCTGCGCGGCCACCGCGGCGGCCACGGCCTCGCTACGGTCCTGCGCCCGGGTGGCCTCGTAATTCAGCGCCAGCAGCACCAACAGGGTCTGCGCCACCGCCAGCAGCGCGATCAGCAATCCCCATAGCAAGGCGCGGCGCCAGCGTTGCGCGGCGCGTTGCGGCGGGGCCAATGGGGCCGCGTCGGCAGGGGCGGGGACGGCGGCGGTCATGCTGCGGGCCAGTATTGCGTACCGCCGCGCAAAGCCGCTACGCAGTTTCGCGCATGAGTCGCCCAGCGTCTGCGGCTATGGTGCCGGCTGCCGCCATGCGGCATCATCGACGCCCCGCTGCGCCCCACGTCACCCCGAGCACGCCACCATGCCGACCCAGGAAGCCAAACGCGCCGAGTTGCGCCGAGCCGCGCTCGAGTACCACGAGTTCCCGACACCGGGCAAGATCGCCATCGCGGCGACCAAGCAACTGGTCAACCAGCATGACCTGTCGCTGGCCTATTCGCCGGGCGTTGCAGCGGCCTGCGAGGAGATCGTCGCCGACGAGCGCAACGCCCACCGCTACACCGCGCGCGGCAACCTGGTGGCCGTCGTCACCAACGGCACTGCGGTGCTCGGCCTGGGCAACATCGGCCCGCTGGCGGCCAAGCCGGTGATGGAAGGCAAGGCGGTGCTGTTCAAGAAGTTCGCCGGCATCGATGTCTTCGACCTCGAGATCGCCGAGAACAACCTCGACAAGCTGGTCGACGTGATCGCCGCGCTGGAGCCCACCTTCGGCGGCATCAACCTCGAAGACATCAAGGCGCCGGACTGCTTTTACGTCGAACGCAAGCTGCGCGAGCGGATGAAGATCCCGGTCTTCCACGACGACCAGCACGGCA
>JANOKY010000491.1:0-2173 GCA_031419635.1 Burkholderiales bacterium
CCTTGTCGAGCCAGCCGCCCTGCCCGGCCGCCCGCCGCTGCCGCGCCTGGTGGCGCATGTGTCGCTGGCCCGCCGCTCGCCGTTCACGCCCGAGGGCCGCGCCGCCCTGCTGCACGCGGTGGCGCACATCGAATTCAACGCCATCAATCTGGCACTCGATGCGGTCTGGCGTTTCGCCGGCATGCCCGAGGCCTATTACCGCGACTGGCTCGGCGTCGCCGCCGAAGAGGCGCTGCATTTCACGCTGCTGTGCGAACACCTGCGCGACTCGCTCGGCCACGACTACGGTGCCTTCGACGCCCACGACGGCCTGTGGACGATGGTCGAGAAGACCAAGCACGACATCGTCGCCCGCATGGCCCTGGTGCCGCGCACGCTCGAAGCCCGCGGCCTCGATGCCGCGCCACCCATGCAGGCCAAGCTGGCCAAGGCCGGCGATGCCCGCGCGGTTGCGATTCTTGACGTGATCCTGCGCGACGAGGTCGGCCATGTCGCCATCGGCAACCGCTGGTACCGCTGGCTGTGCGCGCGCGATGGCCTCGACCCTCTGGCCCATTACGCCTTGCTGGTGCATCGCCACGAAGCGCCGCGGCCGCGGCCACCGTTCAACCTCGATGCCCGCCGCCGCGCCGGCTTCACCGCCGAGGAACTGGCGCTGCTGGCGCCTGGCGGCGATTGAGCCGTCCGCGGGGTCAGTTGCGTTTGCCGCTGCCGTTCGGCGCACGCCGCGATACCGCGTCGACACCGCCGTTGCACGCGCAGCCTGCTGCTAAAGTGGTTTGGCCGCGATCCACACGCGAGCACGAGCGAGGGAGATGCACATGCTGGTGGTCATTGCAGTCATCGTGGGCGGCTGGCTGGGTGCTGCCTGGGGCGGGAGCTTCGGCGCCTTGGTCGGCGCCGTGCTGGGCTGGCTGCTGTTGCGCTCGCAGCGCCAGGAGCGGCTGATTGCGGCCTTGCAGGAATCATTGAAGCAACTGCAGGCACTGCGCGCAACCGGCCTGGCGATCGCGCCGCACGTCGAGGCCCCCGCCGCTGCCGTCCCACCTGCGCAAGTCACACCCGAGTGGCCTGCGTTCGAGATCACCCAGCCGCCCGCCGCGCAGGCGTTGGCAAGGCCCGCCGCGGCCGCGCCAGCCATGCGCGCAACCGCGACCGCAGCTTCCCCACCGCGTCCGCCGCGCGCCCCAGCCACGCCGCGCCCCGACCCACTGGCCCCCATCAAGGCCTGGCTGTTCGGCGGCAACACCATCGTCAAGGCGGGGGTGGGCATCCTGTTCGTTGGCCTGGCCTTCCTGGCCAAGTTCGCCAGCGAGCATGTGCAGGTGCCGGTCGAATTGCGGCTGGCCGGCATCGCCGCGGTGGCGGTCGTGCTGCTGGTCGTCGGCTGGCGTTTGCGCCTGCGCCGCGCCGGCTATGCGCAGGTGCTGCAAGGCGGCGCGGTGGCGGTGCTGTACCTGACACTGTTCGTCGCCTTCCGCTTCTACGGCGTGTTAGCGGTAGGCCCGGTGTTCGCGATGATGGTCGTGGTGGCGGCCTTGGCTGCCGCGCTAGCGGTGCTGCAAAACGCCCGCGCGCTGGCCGTCATCGGCGCCCTGGGCGGCTTTGCCACGCCGCTGCTGGTCTCCACCGGCAGCGGCAACCACATCGCGCTGTTCAGCTACTACCTGGTGCTCGACCTGGGCATCGCCGTGGTGGCCTGGCACCGCACCTGGCGCTCGCTGAACCTGATCGGCTTCCTCGGCACCTTCATCGTCGGCACCGCCTGGGGCGTTCTCAAGTACCGGCCCGAGCATTACGAAAGCAGCCAGGCCTTCCTGATCGCTTTCTTCGTGCTCTTCGTGGCCATCATGCTGATGCCGGCGCGGCAGCGCCGTGATGACGCGCAAACCACCACCCATGTCAGCGACAACTGGGTCCAGGGCTGCCTGCTGTTCGGCCTGCCGACGATCACCTTCGTCTTGCAGCACGGACTGGTTCGCGACACCGAATACGGCACCGCGATATCGGCGCTGCTGCTGGCGGGCTTTTACGTCGCGCTGGCCACCTGGATGCGTTCGCGCCCGCGGCTGGGCCTGAGCTTCGACGCCAGCCTGGCCATCGGCACCGTGTTCCTGACCCTGGTGATCCCGTTCGCGCTCGACGCGCGCAGCACGGCCGGGGCCTGGGCGCT
>JANOKY010000492.1:0-1648 GCA_031419635.1 Burkholderiales bacterium
GCCGCGCGATGTTCTCGGCCACCGTGCCGGGAAACAGCTCCACATCCTGCGGCACATAGCCCAGGTGCGGGCCGAGCTCGTCGCGCGGCCATTGCGCCAGGTCGGCCTGGTCCAGCCGCACGCTGCCGGCGCTGGGCTTCCACACCCCCGTGAGCAAACGCACCAGGGTGCTCTTGCCGGCGGCGCTGGGGCCGATGATGGCCAGCGCCTGGCCGGCATCGAGCTGTAGCGACACACCGGCCAGGATCATGCGTTCGCTGTGCGGCGCGCGAAAGACCAGGTTCTGTGCCAGCAGCCTGCCGCTGGGCGCGGGCAGCGACATGCGCGCGGGCTCGGCATCGGCCGCGGCCAGCAGCTCACCCAGGCGCCGGAACGCCGCGCGGCCTTCGGCCAGCACGCGCCAACTGCCGACCACCTGCTCCACCGGCGCCAGCGCGCGGCCGAGCAGCGTGGTGGTGGCGATCATGATGCCGGCGGTGGCTTCGCCGCGAATCACCAGCCAGGCACCCAGGCCGAGGATCAACACCTGCACCGCCTGGCGCGCGGTGCGCGTAGTGGCCGTCATCAACACCGATTTGCGTGCGGTGGGCCCTTGCAGCGCGGTGACTTCGGCATTCTTCTGCCGCCAGCGGCCGAGCAAGGCATCCGTCATGCCCATGGCCTGCGCCACCTCGGCGTTCTGCAGCGAGGCTTCGAGGTAGCGCGTGGCGCCACCCGCGGCCTTTTGCAGCGATTCGATGTCGCGCCGAGTGATGAAGTCATTCAGCAGCGCCAACCCGAGCATCAGCACTGCAGCCGCGCCGGCGGCCAGGCCCAGCGCCGGATGCGCCAGCCAGATGACGGCCACGTACACCACCACCCACGGCGCATCGAACAAGGCCAGCAGGCCCTGCGACGAGAACAGCGCACGCAGCGAGGCCACGTCGCGCAGGCCCTCGCCCGGCGCCCGCCCGCTGCGCCGCGCGCCCTGCGCCACTGTGATGCGCGCGACGGTGGGCGACAAGGCCTCGGCCACCAGGTTGCCGGCCACGCCCTGCAGGCGGCTGCGCAGGTAGTCGAGTGCCAGCAGCAGGGCCAGCGCGATACCCACCCCGAGCAGCAGCACCGCCAGCGTGTCGCCGCTCTGGCTGGCCAGCACGCGGTCGAAGACCTGCAGCATGAACAGCGCCGGTACCAGCAGCAGCAGGTTGACGAAGAAGGACAGGCCAGCGACGTGCAGCAGCGGGCGGCGGATGAGTTGGAGCAGCGGGGTCATGGGTGCGATGCACAGCGAATCGACGTTGGCTTGCAGACTACGTGCGCGCGGCCATACAGGCCCGGCAGGAAGTCACGACCCAACCGGCACGGCGACCGCCAACCCCCGAGGTAGGCGTGGCCGTGAGGTGGGTACACCTCACGGCCTGTTCTCATCACGGGCCGACGCGGACGTCGTTGAAGTCGAAGGTGTCGGCCGGGTTGGTCAGCGTCAGCGTGGCGATCAGCGTGCGGTTGGTGCTGCTGCCGCCGTCGGCGTCGTAGTACAGGTTGCCGGTGGCGCTGTCGTAGATCACATGCACGCCCGCGCCGACGGTGTCGCCTGCGCCGCCGCCGTTGGACGATGCGAACTCGGCTGCCGCCAGCGTGTTGCCGGATGCGGTGGTCAGCGCGG
>JANOKY010000493.1:0-1722 GCA_031419635.1 Burkholderiales bacterium
TGATCCGGTCGGAGTGGCGCGGCCAGGTTCAATGCCGATGAGGCGCAGCGCTCCCCAAGTCCAGCAGCCAGCGCCGCGCCTGGTCGACCGCGTCACCGCAGTTCAGTTGCCGCCCGGCCGCGCGCGCGGCGGCTCCATCCGCCACGCCCAGCGCAGCCTGTGCACGTTGCAGCAACGGGGTCAGGAAGGCCAGGTCGGTGGTGTCGCGGCGCCGGCCCATCGCGGCGATGTGGCGTTCGGCCGCTGCGTCGAACAGCAGCGCCTGGGCCCAGGCGGCCTGCGTTGCGGCCAGGCCAGCGCAGACCTCAAGAACGGTCAGCCGGCCACGCTGCGAATCAAGTTCGTCGGCAATCGTCAGCGCGTCCAGCAGGCGTTGGCGAACCACGGCGGTCAGGGTGGAACCTGCCTCGATGGAATGGCCCACATCGCCGTCGGCGTCGGCGTTGGCGGCGGCAGGGGTCGCCGCGTTGCGCGCCAGTGCCAGCATGCTCAGGTTGGCCAGGATGGCCAGCGTGGCCAGACGGTCGCCATGGGCGCGGGCCTGGCGCAAGGCCTCTTCGTACAGCGGCTGGGCGGCGTCGTGCCGACCTTGCAGCCGCTCCAGTTCGGCCAGGCCCACGGCGGCTTCGGTCAACAGCAAAGTGTCGCTGCCGGCCTGGCGCGCCAGAGCCAGCGCCTCTTCGCGGTAGGGCCGCGCCGCAGTGTGCTCACCCAGGCTGGTGCAGACCGAGCCTAACGACGTCAATGAGCGCACCAGCAAGCCGTTGGCGCCGCAGCCGCGCGCCTGCGCCACACTGGCCCGCAGCCGCAACAGCGCTTCATCATCGCGGCCCAAATACGCGCTGATGCGGCCCGCCACGTACAGCGCGTCACCGTACAACACGCCCAGCGCTGCCGCGCCCGGCCGCGCCAGTGCCTGCTCGCAGGCGTGGTGGCCTTGCGCCAGCAGGCCGCGATTGACCCAGTAACGCAGCAGCCCCGAGACCAGGCGCAGGCCGCGCGCGGTGCCGTCATCGGCGTGGTCGCACCAGGCGTGGGCCGCGAGCAGGTTGTCGCGGTCCAGGTCGAGCCGGTCCAGCCAGGCGCCTTCGTCGGGACCGGTCAGGCCGGTGCGGGCGCGCTCGGCGAGGGCCAGCATGTGGGCCAGATGACGTTCGCGCACGGCGGCTTCTTCGCCGGCCTCGGCCAGACGTTCGAGCGCGAAGTGGCGCACGGTTTCGAGCAGGCGCAAGCGGGGTTCGTGGGGTTCGTGGGGTTCGTGAGGATCGTGAGATGCGGCGGCAGCGGGTCCCCTAACAGTTGTTGTGAGCGGTAACAGCACAGGCGTGACAACGGCCACCATCGACTTGTCCACCAGCGTGCCGAGGTGGTCGAGCACGGCCCATTCGTCCAGCCCGCCGTCGGCCACCACCTGCTGCGCGCCGGCCGGGCTGAACGACCCCGACATCACCGCCAGCCGCCGCAGCACCGCCTGCTCCGGGGCTGACAGCAGCGCGTGGCTCCAGGCCAGCGCTGCGCCCAGGGTGCGCTGGCGTGGTGGGGTTTCGCGCGAGCCGCCGCTGAGCAGGCGCAGGCGCTGGCCAAGCCGGTCGTGCAGGCCTTGCAGGCCCAGGTGCGGCACGCGCGCGGCGGCCAGTTCGATGGCCAGCGCCATGCCGTCGAGATGACGGCAGATGGCCACCACGGTGGCAACGTTGCCTTCGTCGAGCACGAAGCGCTGGT
>JANOKY010000494.1:0-6040 GCA_031419635.1 Burkholderiales bacterium
CAAGTGGCCGAGCGGGTTTGAACCCAAAGGCAGCAGCGCGTGCAGCGCCGGGGTATCTGCTGTTGCCAGGGTCACTCAACACTCTTCGCCATCTCGGCAACAGCGGCATGCGTCAGGAAGCCCGAACGGCTCTGGCCATGAGCCCGCGCGTACTCATCGATCCGCCGCAACACGCGCGCCGGTACGGTGATGTTGACCTTCTCCGCCGGCCCGAAGTAGCGCTCGATCGGCACGTCGACCACGCCCCACACCCAGCCCTTGTATTCGCGATTGGCCTGGTGCTCGGTCATGGCTTTGAGTGTGGGCAGGTCACCCCCGTCCTCGGCCAACAATTCGCAGTGCAACTCGATGGCTTGCGCCGCATTGTCAAAGGCCTCCTCGACGCTGTCGCCAGCAGAAAAGCAGCCAGGTAGATCCGGCACAGCCACGCCGTGCGCGGTGCGCTTGGTTCCGGGCTCGATGGCGATGATGAATTTCATGGGCTATTTCCTTTCTCGAATGCCGGCCTGCTTGAGCAGCTTGTGCACGAGCCCGGTGCCGAGGTCTTTCTTCGGATGCGGCACGGTGATGTGCCCGGGCTTGCTTGGGTGTTGGAAGACGTGATGGCTCCCCCGCACCGATCGCAACAGCCACCCGTCGGCCTCGAGCAACTTGACGATGTCGATGCTGCGCATGGTGGTTATTGTACCTACCAAAGTGCGGAATTCATTCCGCCACCGCGCCGGGCTTTGGCAAGCTCAGCCCGGACGGTCCATCGCTGTGTCGGCGCAGGCCCGCCACCTACAATCCCGCCATGCCCATTTCCCCTGTCCCCGAGCTGGTCGCCGAGCTGGCGGCCGGCCGCATGGTGATCCTCGTCGACGAGGAAGACCGCGAAAACGAAGGTGACCTGGTGCTGGCGGCCGACCATGTGTCGCCGGAGGCCATCAACTTCATGGCCAAGCATGGCCGCGGTCTGATCTGCCTGACGCTCACGCGCGAGCGTTGCGAGCGGCTGCAACTGCCGCCGATGGCCAGCCGCAACGGCGGTCGCCACGGCACGGCGTTCACGGTCTCGATCGAAGCCGCCACGGGTGTCACCACCGGCATCTCGGCCGCCGACCGCTCGCGCACGGTGCAGGCCGCGGTGGCCCGCGACGCGCAGGCCAGTGATCTGGTGCAGCCGGGGCACATCTTTCCGCTGCTGGCGCAAGACGGCGGCGTGCTGATGCGCGCCGGCCATACCGAGGCCGGCTGCGACCTGGCTGGCATGGCCGGGCTGACACCCGCCGCCGTGATCTGCGAGATCATGAATGACGACGGCAGCATGGCCCGGCTGCCCGATCTGGCAATCTTCGCCCGCGAGCATGGCTTGAAGATCGGCACCATCGCTGACCTGATCCATCACCGCAGCCACAACGAATCCTTGATCGAGCCGCTCGGCGCGCGCGAGCTGCTCACGGCGCAGGGTGTGTTCCAGTGCACTGCCTTTCGCGACCGCAGTTGGGGCGGCCTGCACCTGGCGCTCACCGTCGGCCAGTGGTCGGCTGATGACGAAGTGCCGGTGCGCGTGCACGAGCCGCTGTCGGTGATGGACCTGCTCGACACTGGTGCCGGCCCGCACTCGTGGCCGCTGCCCGCGGCGCTGGCCGCGTTGCAGCAGGCCGGCCGCGGCGTGGCGGTGCTGCTCAATGCCGGTGGCGATGCGGCGGCGCTGCTCGGCCGCGTGCTGCCCGTCGCGGCTGTGGAAACGCCTGCGCCGCGGCAGATGGACCTGCGTACCTACGGTGTGGGCGCGCAGATCCTGCGCCACCTCGGGGTGCAGCGCATGAAGCTGCTCGGCAACCCGCGCCGCATGCCCAGCATGACCGGCTATGGCCTCGAAGTCACCGGCTTCGTCACCGCTCCCCAGAAGCATTGAGACCCGCCATGCAAGGTTCGCAAGGTTCGAACAACGGCGCCGATGTGCCCCTGGACGGCGAGGGCCTGCGCATCGCCATCGTGCGCGCGCGCTTCAACGACGCCATCACGCGCAAGATCGAGGAAGCCTGCGTGGCCGAGCTGGCGCTGCTCGGTGTGGCCGGCAAGCATGTCAAGCAGGTCAGCGTGCCCGGCGCACTGGAAATCCCGCTGGTGCTCAAGGCCCTGGCCGAGAGCGAGGATTACGAGGCGCTGGTCGCCATCGGCTGCGTGATCCGCGGCGAGACGTACCACTTCGAGCTGGTGGCCAACGAAAGCGCTGCCGGCGTCACGCGCGTGGCGCTCGACCACGAAGTGCCGATCGCCAACGCCATCCTCACCGTTGACAACGAAGCCCAGGCCTGGGCCCGTGCCGAAGACAAAGGCCGCGACGCGGCGCGGGTGGCGGTCGAGATGGCCAACCTGTTGGAAGATTTGTTGTGACCGATGCACCGGCGAAGAAGGCCGCGCGGCGCACCCCTGCCAAATCGCAGCGCCGCCGCTCGCGCGAGCTGGCATTGCAAGGCCTGTACGAATGGTTGCTGTCGGGCGGTGACGCCGAAAGCATCGGCGCCCACATGCGTGAGCACGACGGCTTCGACAAATGCGACAGTGCGCATTTCGATGCGCTGCTGAACGGCTGCATTTCCGAGGCCGCCGATCTCGACGCCGCACTCGCCCGCCATGTCGACCGCAAGACCACCGAGCTGTCTCCCGTCGAGCACGGCGTGCTGCTGATCGGCGTGTACGAGCTCAAGCACTGCATCGACATCCCGTACAAGGTGGCGATCAACGAAGCTGTCGAGCTGGCCAAGAGCTTGGGCGGCACCGATGGCCACAAGTACGTCAACGGCGTGCTCGACAAGTCCGCCGCCGACCTGCGGCCGGTCGAGGTGCAGGCGATGCGCGCAGCACGCGCCTGAGGCGCATGAAGCTAGCGCGCCGTCTCGACCACATCGAGCCCTTCTACGTGATGGAGTGCGCCAAGGCGGCGCAGGAAATCGCCCGCGGCCCGCTGTGCGATCCGGCGCAGGGCGGCCGGCCGATGATCTATCTCAACATCGGCGAGCCTGACTTCACCGCCGCGCCGGCCGTCGTCGCCGCCGCCGAGCGCTGCATGGCCGCCGGCCGCACGCAGTACACCCAGGCCACCGGCCTGCCGGCGCTGCGTCAGGCCATCGCCGATTGGTACGGCACGCGCTTCGGCATCCGCGTCCCAGCCTCGCGCATCATGGTCACGGCCGGTGCCTCGGCGGCCTTGCAACTGGCCACGCTGGCCCTCATCGACGAAGGCGACGAGTTGCTGCTCCCCGACCCGAGCTACCCCTGCAACCGCCACTTCGTTGCTGCGGCCGGCGGCCGCGCCGTGCTGCTGCCGGCCGGGCCCGAGCACCGCTTCCAGCTCGACGCCGAAGCGGTCAAGCGTGCCTGGGGCCCGCGCACCCGCGGCGTGCTGCTGGCCTCGCCGTCCAATCCCACCGGCACCTCGATCGAGCGCTTGGAGATGCAGCGCATCGTGCAAGCCGTGCGCGAGCGCGGCGGCGTCACCCTGGTCGACGAGATCTACCTCGGCCTGTCGTACGACGAGGCCTTCGGCCACAGCGCCTTGGAGCATGCGGATCACGCGGATCACGAAATGGACGATGTCGTCGTCATCAACAGCTTCTCCAAATATTTCGGCATGACCGGCTGGCGCCTGGGCTGGCTGGTGCTGCCCGAAGCCTTGGTGGCGCCGGTGGAGAAGCTGGCGCAGAACCTGTACATCTGCGCCTCCAGCATTGCCCAGCACGCCGCACTGGCCTGCTTCGAGCCGGCGTCGCTGGCCGAGTACGAGCGCCGCCGCGCGGCGTTTCGCGCACGGCGCGATTTCATCGTGCCGGCGCTCGAGCGCCTGGGCTTCAAAGTGCCGGTGTCACCCGACGGTGCGTTCTACGTCTATGCCGATGTCACCGCGCATGCCCGCAACAGTTGGGACTTCTGCTTCGACATGATGCGCCGCGCCCAGGTGGCGATGACGCCGGGCCGCGACTTCGGCCCCGCCGCCGGCGAGCGCTTCATGCGCCTGTCGTTCGCCAGCTCGATGGCCGAGCTGGAACAGGCTGTGCAGCGCCTGGCCCAGGTGCTGTGAGCTATTGCGGCTGCGTCGCCGCGATCTGGTGACAAAGCGTTAGCCCCGCGACCGTTGCCACGCTTTCGCGCCACTTGCACCGCGTGCACGCTGCGCCGCGCCGATAAGCTCGCACAGTCATGACTGCTGCCTCCCCCGATCGCCCCGGCAACGATGTTCACGATGGCGACGACGCCTTCGCCGCCACTATCGCCGAAGAGCTGCCCGACACCGACGACCCCGAGGCGCTGCCCGGCGCCATCCCGATTGACGATCGGCCGCTGCAATCGCTGCCCACCATCGGCCATGTCGGCCGCTACGCGCTGAAGTTCCAGCTCGGCAGCGGCGGCCTGGGCACGGTGTATGCCGCGCTCGACCCGCTGCTGTCGCGGCCGATCGCCGTGAAGACGCTGCATGTCGATGCCGCCGACGCGCAGCGCGAAGCGCTCGAAACCCAGTTGCTCGCCGAGGCCCGCGCCGCGGCTGGGCTGAACCACCCGCACATCGTCACGGTGTACGACGCCGGCCTGTCGGATGAGGGCGTGTACATCGCGATGGAGCGGCTGCAGGGGCGCGACCTGCGCCACCTGCTGGCCGATGGCTGGCGGCCCGAGCCGGCGCAGGCCGCGCGCATCGCCAAGCGCATTGCCGACGCGCTGGCCTATGCGCATGGCCATGGCGTGATCCATTGCGACATCAAGCCGGCCAACATTTTCATGATCGGCCGCACCCAACCCAAGCTGCTCGACTTCGGCATCGCGCGGGTGGCGCAGCAGCAAGGCCAGGCCGAGTTGGCTGCCGACATCCCCGCCGGGCACAGCCTGCCGCCCACCGAGCTCGGCTCACCGTACTACGTGGCGCCCGAACAGTTGCTCGGCCAGCCGCTCGACCTGCGTTGCGATGTCTATGGCGTGGGCGTCGTGCTGTATGAACTGCTGACCGGCCGGCGCGCCTTCGACGGCCGCTCGCTCGACAGCATCCGCCAGGCCGTGCTCGAGGGCCCGGTACCGCCCGTGCATGCCGTCAACCGCAACGTCAGCCCCGCGCTGTCGGCCATCGTCGAGCGCGCGATGGCGCGCAATCCGGCGCAGCGCTACCGCTCGGCGCGCCAACTCGCACGCGCCTTGCGCGGCTGGCTCGAAGAAGAGGCCAGCCAGCAGGCCGCCGCGCCATTGGGTCGATCCAATGGCGCCTGGGCCGCGTTTGCCGGCCTGGGCCTGGCGGTGGCGGTGGCGTTCTGGATGCTGGGCACCGGCAGCGTTTCCGCGCCCGCCATCGACGCGCGCCTGGCTGCGCCGCCCGCGGTGGCTGCCGCGCCGACGCCCACGCCGCCATTGCCCGCTCCAGTGGCCGCAGCGGCCGCAGCGGTGGTCACAGCCCCGGTCGCTGCCGCCGCGCCCGCCAAGGCCGATGCCCCGGCCGCGCGCGCCCGCGAGCGCCGCGCACCGCGCGAGGCCGTGGCCGCGGCACCGAGCGGTGCCGCAGCGCCGCTGGCGCAAGGCGTTGTGCAACTGGCCATCAGCCCCTGGGGCCAGGTCGAGGTCGATGGCGTTGCCGCCGGCACCACGCCGCCCTTGTCGCGCCTGAGCCTGCCCAGCGGCAAGCACCGGATCGTGGTGCGCAATGAAGACTTCCCGCCGTTCGCCACCACGGTGACGGTGAATGACGAGAAGCCGGTGACGCTGCGCCACCGCTTCGGCTCATGAACCGCATGGCGTTGCCCGGGATCGGCCACGCCACCGCGCTGCTCTGCGCACTGCTCACTGCCTGCGCCGTGGCACCCGTTGGTGGCCTGTCCGAAGTGATGCAGCGCCCGGCCGAGCGCGCCCTGCTGGCCGGCCTGCGGGCCTATGACGACGGCCAGTACGCCGACGCCGAGCGTGAGTTGAACAAGGCGCTGGCGACGGGCCTGGTCAGCACCAAGGACCGCGCGGTGGCACACAAGCACCTGGCCTTCATCTACTGCAGCAGCCAGCGGCTGAAGCCCTGCGAAGA
>JANOKY010000495.1:0-3092 GCA_031419635.1 Burkholderiales bacterium
GCGCTTCGAGAAGGAAGTGCGGGCCGCGCTCAACGACGCGGGCTACCCGGCCAAGGCCGACCCGATCCCCGCCGGCTCGTACAACTGGTGGATGCTGGTCGGCATCCTGACCATCCTCGTGCTCTACGTCACGATGGTGTACGGGCCGATCGCGGCGCTGCTGGTCGAGCTGTTCCCGACGCGCATCCGCTACACCTCGATGAGCCTGCCGTATCACATCGGCAACGGCTGGTTCGGCGGCTTCATGCCGGCGATCGGCTTCTCGATCGTGGCGGCCCAGGGCAACATCTACAGCGGCCTGTGGTATCCGATCATCATCGCCGGCATGACGTTCGTGATCGGCATGCTGTTCCTGAAGGAAACCAAGGACGTCGACATCTACGCCAAGGACTGAGGCCGCTGCGCCTCGGCATGAGCGGCCCTGCGGGGCCGCTCTTTTTTTGTGTCAGCCCGTCAAATCAACAGCTCGCGCAGGCGGCTGGCGAGCGCTGCCGACACCGCGGCACCCTTGGCCTTCTGCACCAGGCGGGTGTACTCGGGCGCCAGCGCAGCCAGGTCGGGCAGCGTGGCGCATTTCTCGAGCTTGAGCGTGAACATGAAGGAGCGCAGGCCGAGCGCATCGACCACCGTCTCGTTCATGAACTTCTTGGCAATTCGGAAGCGCTCGGGGTCCGCCGTCGTTGCTGCCGCAAACGCCTGCTCCACCAGCTCGCCGGCAGGCGCCGGCTGGGCTACCTTGGCGGTGACGGCGACGGGCTGGATCAGGCCCATCGACAGCAGCGTCTCGACCGTGTCGACAGGCGCCCCCGTGCGTTCGACCGCCTGCCGCAAAGCGGCCTCCGTGCGGGCGCCGTCGACGAGAATCAGGACCGAGCGCAGGCGCTGGGGCAGTCCGCGGGCGCGGGTGCGAACTTCGTCGCGTCCGGCGCTCGTCTTGTCGAAAATGGTCTCGGTCATCGCGGTACCCTGGGGGTGGCGCTGTAGGCGCATTGTCAGCCTGCGCGCTTAGGATCGGAACACCTCCAGCCCTTACCGACGCCCCACCATGTGGAAGATTGTCCTTGCCTTCATCGCATTTGCCGCCATCGCGTTGTTCATCTTGGTCCGCTCGGGCGGCGACGTCGACCTGGGCGGCGAGAAGCACAGCGTTGACGCCGCGCCGCACGGTGCAGCGTCGGCGGCCTCCGCGGCGATGCCAGCGTCGGCTGCGAGCCGCTAGGCTTGCGCTGAGTCCGGCTCGGCCCGACCGGCCTGCGCACCGCGCGGCAGCGTGAAGCTGAAGGTCGCGCCCTGCCCCGCCTCGCTGCGCACCCACAGCTTGCCGCCGAAGTGCTCGACGATCTGGCGGCTGATCGGCAGCCCGAGCCCGGTGCCGACCGGCTTGCCGGTTAGGGTATCGCCGACCTGGCGGAACTTCTCGAAGATCGTCTCGAGGTCGGCTGCGGCGACGCCGCCACCGTTGTCCCAAACGTCCACCTGCAGCCCGTCGGGCAGCACCTGCAAGCGGACGGCGATGCGCCCGTTCTCGCGGTCGCAGAACTTCACCGCGTTGCTCAGCAGGTTGAGCATCACCTGAAGCAAGCGGTCGCGGTCGGCCATCACCCGCGGCACGGCGTCGGGCAAATCGAGCGCCAGCTCGATACGCCGCTCGCGCAACAACTGGCCGGTGGTGGCCGCCGCTTCCTCGACCACACCTTTCAGGTCCACCTCGCCCGAAACCCATTCGGCGCGGCCCGACTCGAGCTTGGACAGGTCGAGCACCTGGTTGATCAGCCGCGACAGGCGCTCAGTCTCGCGCAGGATGATGGCGAGGAACTCGCGGCGCTTCTCGAGCGGCAAACGCGGGTCCTTGTTCAGGATCTCCGACAGCACGCGGATCGAGGTCAGCGGCGTGCGCAGCTCGTGCGAGACGGTCGAGACGAAGTCGTCCTTCAGGCGATCGAGCTCCCGCAGCCGCTCGTTGGCGGCCCGCAGCTCCGAAGTGGCCGCCTGCAGCGCGCGCGACTTCTCTTCGAGCTGGCGGATGTAGGCCATCGTCTGCGAGGCCTCGTCGAGGATTGCCAGCAGTTCGTCCATCGACAGCGGCTCCTCCTGCACGACCGAGGCGAGCGTCAGCCGCGCCGATGCGGCGCCGATCGCGCCGGCCAGCAGGTCCTGCGCGAAGCGCAGCAGCGCCGGATCGGGTGCCAGTTCGTGCGCCGCGCGATGGCCGCGGCGCGCCGCATACCCGGCGAATTCGGCCGCGGCGCGCTCGGGTCCGATGAAGCGCCCGACCAGCGTCAGGACTTCCTGCACCGACGCGCTGCCGCGCCACAGGCTCGAGCCGCCGGGAGCGGCCTTGAATACGTCGACGAACAGCAGCGCCTGCGCGTGGTCGGCCACGCTCTGGCGGCCGATCAGCGACACCGCGACATAGCCGCCGACGTTGGCCAGCATGCTCCAGAACAGCGAGTGGGTGATGTCGTCGAGCCCGGCGAGGCCGAACAGCGCGGTCGGCTTGAGCAGCGCGATGCCCCAGGGCCCGTCCTGGACGATCGAGATCGGCAGCCAGTCGGAGCGCGCGAACGACGGCAGCAGCAGCGTGTAGCCCCAGAGCGCGAAGCCGAGCAGCAGGCCGGTCACCGCGCCGGCATGCGTGCCCTGCTTCCAGTACATGCCGCCCAGCATCGCCGGCGCGAACTGAGCCACCGCGGCGAACGACACCAGGCCGATCGAGACCAGCGCATAGGCCTCGCCGGCGGCGCGGTAGTAGGCGTAGCCGAGCATCATCAGCAGCACGATCGCGCCGCGCCGGATCGCCAGCAGCAGGCCCGACAGGTCGCGCCGCGCGTGCAGCGCGAGCGCCTTCCAGCGCAGCAGCACCGGCATCACCAGGTCGTTGCAGATCATGGTCGACAGCGCGATCGTCTCGACGATGACCATGCCCGTCGCCGCCGACAGCCCGCCGATGAAGACGAAGAGCACCAGCGCCTCCTGGCGGTGTGCCATCGGCAGCGTCAGCACGAAGGTGTCGGCATCGACCGCGCCGGGCGCGAACTGCATCAGCCCGGCAAAGGTGATCGGCAGCACGAAGATGTTGATCGCCAGCAGGT
>JANOKY010000496.1:0-3858 GCA_031419635.1 Burkholderiales bacterium
TTCGATCGACGACTGATCTGGTCGATCGTCTGGCCGACATCGCGGCCTCGGCCGACGGCGCCTGGGCCGACATCGACCAATTGCCGCGCCTGGACGACCGGCCGGCCTGGCGCGATTGCCTGCACGGGCAGAGCCAACGCAGCTTCGACGGCCCACCTACCACCTCGCTGTTCCCACTGACCACCGACACCGGCGCGGTCGGCGTGCTCGAGCTGCGCAGCGAACGCGCCCTGGTGCCCAGCGAGCGGCGCAGTGTCGACAGCATCCTGCGCCTGTACCGAAAGTTCGAAGGCCTGCTCGCCTACAGCGAGCGCGACACCCTGACCGGCCTGCTCAACCGCAAGACCTTCGACGATGCCTTCCTCAAGCTGGCGTTGCCGCCGGCTGCGGCGGGCGGCGGCACGCCCGACCCCGGACCCGAGCGCCGCGACGCCGCGACGCCGCGGCGGCGACCACGCATTACCTGGGCGTCGTCGACATCGACCACTTCAAGCGCGTCAATGACGGCTTCGGCCACCTGATCGGCGACGAGGTGCTGCTGCTGTTGTCGCGGGTGATGCGCGGCACCTTCCGCTTCCACGACCGGCGGTACCGCTTCGGCGGCGAAGAGTTCGTCGTGCTGCTGCGCTGCGCCGGCGACCTCAACGCCGCGGTGGCCTTCGAGCGCCTGCGCGCCAACGTCGCACAGTACGCCTTCCCGAAGGTCGGCCAGATCACGGTCAGCGTCGGCTACACGGCGGTCAATGCCCAGGACACACCGTCGCGCGCCTTCGAGCGCGCCGACCGCGCGGTGTATTGCGCCAAGGGCAATGGCCGCAACCAGGTGCGCAGCCACGCCGCGCTGGTGGCTGCTGGCAAGCTTGAAGACGAGCACCAAGCCGGCGACGTCGAGCTGTTCTAAAGCCGCCGCGCCGTGCGGCCGACGACGGTTTCAGTGTCGAGCAGGCGCTTGTTTGGGCCGACTATCATGCGCGCCCATGCCTGCCGCCGAACCGCTCAGCGTGCCCGTCGAGGCCACCACCATGGCCCAGCACATCGTGCCGCACCACCAGGCGAGGGCCAGGCTGCCTGCGCGCCACATGGGGGTGGCCGCACCGGATGACGACGCGCGCCGGCTGGACTTTGCCCTGGTGGCCCACGAGCGCAAGCGGTGTGCCGCGACCCGCCGCACACCATGAGATCGAGGAACCCATTCCGATTCGCGGCTGCGCTGACGACGCTGCTGTTGCTGGCCGCATGCAGCACGCCGCGCCTGCCCAGCCAGCCCAGCACGGCCTTGCCCGAGCGCTGGCAGGCGACGTTGCCGCATGGCGGCGATGTCAACGGATTGGCCGACTGGTGGGGCCGCTTCGACGACCCGCTGCTGCCCGAGCTGGTGGCCCAAGCCCAGGCCAGCAGCCCGACCCTGGCCCAGGCGCTGGCACGCATCGGCCAGGCCCGAGCGGGGCTGCGCGGCGCGCAGGCGCAGCGCTGGCCCGATGTGACGGGCAATGCGCAGGCCAGCCGCGGCGCCAGCGCCGCGAGCAACTTCGCGCCCACCAGCCAGGCCAGCCTGGCAGCCGATGCGCAGTGGGAAGTCGACCTCTTCGGCGGCACCCGCGCGGCGGTGGCGGCGGCGCAGGCGCGCAGCGATCAAGCCACGCTCGGCTGGCATGCCGCGCGCATCAGCCTGGCGGCCGATGTGGCGCTGACCTACATCGGCCTGCGCTCGTGCGAAGCCCAGCGCTCGGTGTTCGATGCCGACGCCGCCTCGCAACAACAAAGTGCGGTGCTGACGCGCGACAAGGTCCGTGTCGGCTTCGAGTCCCCCGCCAATGGCGCGCTGGCCGACGGCGCCGCCGCCGACGCAGGCAATCGCGCGATCGCGCAGCGCGCCGATTGCGAGGTGCTGTTGCAGTCGCTGGCGGTGCTCACCGGCCTGAGCGTCGTCGAGCTGCGTCCGCGCCTGGCCGCGCGCAGTGGCCAACTGCCGCGACCGGCGGCGTTTGCGGTGTCGACCTTGCCCACGCAACTGCTGGCCCAGCGGCCTGACATCGCCGCCGCCGAGCGCGAGTTCGTCGCCGCCGCCGCCGACGTCGGCGTGGCCGAAGCGGCGCGTTATCCGCGGCTGACGTTCAACGGCAGCATCGGCATCGCCGGCCTGCGCGGGGGCGGCGCCAGCAGCGACGGCGCCACCTGGGGCTTTGGCCCCGCGCTGACGCTGCCGCTGTTCGATGCCGGCCAGCGTGCTGCCAACCAGGACGCGGCGGTCGCCCGCTACGACGAGGCCCGCGCCGCGCTCGACGCGCGTCTGCGCGCGGCGGTCGGCGAGGTCGAGGAAGCCTTGTTGCGGCTGGACGCGGCCACTCGCCGCCAGGCCGATGCAGAGCGCGCCGCGCAAGGCTTTCGCGACTTCTTTGCCGCCGCCGAGGCGCGCTGGCGCGTCGGCGCCGGCAGCCTGATCGACCGCGAAGACGCGCGCCGTATTGCGCTGAATGCGCAGAGCGCGCTGCTGACGGTGCAGCGCGAGCGCGTGGCCGCCTGGGTCACGCTGTACCGCGGGCTCGGTGGCGGCTGGTCGGCCGCCGATGCGGCCCTGCCGCTGGTGGCGAATTGACGATGAAAGTGACGACGATGTTGTTGACCCAGGTTCGCTGGAAAGCACTCGCTGCCGCGGCGGCCGTGCTCGGCGGTGCCGCGCTGGTGGTGCACGCCGCCCCCGACAAAGCCGCCGCTGCCGCCTCGGCGCCGCGCCCGTCGCTGACCGTCACCGTGACCACGCCGCAGCCCGCGCGTTGGCCGCAGGTGGTGGCGGCCAACGGCAACATCGCCGCCTGGCAAGAGGCCAGCATCGGCGCCGAAGCCCAGGGCCTGCGCTTAACCGACGTGCGCGTCAACGTCGGCGACCGCGTCAAGCGCGGCCAGGTGCTGGCGCTGCTGGCCGCCGACACCCTGGCCGCCGATGGGGCCGCCACCCGCGCCAGCCTGATCGAGGCCGAAGCCACCCAGGCCGAGGCCGCGGCCAACGCCGAACGCGCGCGCCAGTTGCAGGCCAGCGGCGCCATCAGCGCGCAGCAGATCCAGCAATACGTCACCGGCGAAGCCACGGCCAAGGCCCGCGCCGCGGTGCTGCGCGCCCGCGTCAAGGCCGATGAAGTGCGGCTGGCGCAGACGCGCATCGTCGCCCCCGACGACGGCGTGATCTCGTCGCGCAGCGCCACCGTCGGCGCGGTGCTGCAACCCGGCCAGGAGCTGTTCCGCCTGATCCGCCGCGAACGCCTGGAGTGGCGGGCCGAGGTGGCCGCCGCTGAGCTGGCGCGCATCAAGCCCGGGATGGCGGTCACGCTCACCGCGGCCGGCGGCGTGGCGGTGGCGGGCAGCGTGCGCATGGTGGCACCGACGGTCGATGCGGCCACGCGCAATGGCCTGGTTTATGTCGATCTGCCCCAGTCCGGCGCGGCCAGGGCGGGGATGTTTGCGCGCGGCGAGTTCACTGTGGGCGAGCAAGCCGCGCTGACGCTGCCGCAAACCGCCGTGCTGCTGCGCGACGGTTTCAGCTATGTGTTCCGCGTCGGTGCCGACAACAAGGTGCAGCAGGTCAAGGTGGCCGTCGGCCAGCGCAGCGGCGATCGCATCGCCATCACCTCGGGCCTGGACGCCAAGGCCAGCGTGGTCGCGCAGGGCGCGGGTTTCCTTGCCGATGGCGACACCGTGCGCGTCATCGCCGGCGCGAAGTGAGGGCCGGGCGATGACGAGCGTCTCCACCTGGTCGATCAAGAACCCGGTCCCCTCGATCCTGCTCTTCGTCATGCTCACGATCGTGGGCGTGATGGGCTTTCGGGCGATGAAGATCCAGCAGTTTCCCGACATCGACCTGCC
>JANOKY010000497.1:0-2763 GCA_031419635.1 Burkholderiales bacterium
TCGCGGGGCCCACGGCGACGCCGGAGGCGCTGAACCTGATCGGCGCCCAGGCGCTGGAGAACTTTTTCAGCATCAACTCCAACTGGCCCGGCAAGAAGCACCAGGAACTGGTGGCGCGCTTCAAGGCGCGCACCGGGCGCCAGTGGATGACGTCGCAGTCGCTCGACGGCTATGCGCAGGTGCAGGTCTATCGCGACGCGGTCGAGAAGGCAGGCGCTGCCGACCGCAAGAAGGTGGCTGACGTGATCCGCAACATGAACTCGACCACCGGCGCAGGCGAGTACGTGCAGGGGCCGCTGAAGTGGGACGAAAAGGGCCGCCGCGTCGGTGCGGGGCTGGTCATCGCGCAATGGCGCGGCGGGCAGCCGGTGCCAGTGTACCCGCCGTCGGTGGCGACCCACCCCGCGGTGTGGGTGGGTGCGTGATGACGCCGATCCTGCACCACTTCGAGATCTCGCCTTTTGCAGAGAAGGTGCGCGCGATCTTGGGCTTCAAGCGCATGGCCTGGCGCTCGGTGTTGGTGCCGCTTGCGATGCCCAAGCCGGACGTGACCGCGCTGACCGGCGGCTATCGCAAGACGCCGAACCTGCAGATCGGCGCCGACATCTATTGCGACACCGCGCTGATCGCGCAGGTCATCGACGCGCTGCAGCCCGACCCGCCGCTGGTGCCCGCCAGCGCAGCGATGGCGCCAGCCGTCGCGGCCTGGGCCGACAGCACGCTGTTCTGGCAGGCAATCATGAACACGCAGGCCCCTGAGGCACGCGCCAGGCTGTTCGAGGGCATGACCACCGAGGCGATCGCCGAACTTCGTGCCGACCGCTCCGAGTTCACCACCAGCATCACGCGCCCGACGCCGGTCGACGCGGCAGCGCAGCTGCAATCGGCGCTGGGCATGTTCGAACGCGCGTTGGCCGGCCACCCCTGGCTGCTCGGCGCGCAACCGTCGATCGCCGACTTCTCCGTCTACCACGGCCTGTGGTTCACCGCGCGTGCCGGCGTCGCCAAGACCCTGCTTGCGCCGCACCCGGCGGTGCAGGCCTGGTTCGAGCGCATCGCGGCCCTCGGCAATGGCCAGCGCAGCGAGATCGACAGCAGCCAGGCGATCGCGATCGCCGCGGCGGCGAAGGAACACGCGCCGGTTCAGGTGCAGCCCGGCCTGGGCTTCAACGCCGGCCAGTCCGTCACCGTGGCGGCCACCGACTACGGCAGCGATGCGGTGAGCGGCACGCTGGTCGGACTCACGATCGACCGCGTGACTGTCGAGCGCCAGGACCCGCGTGCGGGCCTCGTGCACGTGCACTTTCCGCGCAGCGGATTCCAGGTGCAGCAGGCTGCTCGATGACGCGTCAGAGCTTCTCGGTCTCTCAGGAGTAGACGCTGCCGCTGATGTGCATGGCCTGCCTCGTGATGTGCCCGGCAAAGTCCGACGCCAGGTACAGCATCAGGTCGCCACTACCTCGGGCTCGGCACAGCGCGCGTCCGGAATGACCGCGGCGCGCTGCTCGCGCAGCTCCGCTTCGTTTGGGTGCTTTGAGACAACTGACAGTCGCTATGGTAGACATACCTACCATGCGGTAATAGACTGCGACCGACGACTGTGCATTGGCAGGCAGGCAAGGCGGTGACGGTGTTCCCGAAGAACGCGGTCAGCCCCGGTGTCGAGCTGGCCGAACTGGCACGCCCCTGAGATCAAAACTGAAAGCGCCGCCGATGACGACGCCCCTCTTGCCCATCTTGCCCCTAGACCCCGACCTCGAGAAGCTTCTCGAGCTCGCCCGCCAGGCTGGCCGCCCGCCGTTCGAGGCCTTGACGCCCGAGCAGGCGCGCGCCGCCTACGCCGCGGGTTGGGACACGCTGCAACTGCCGGTGGGCGACGTGGCCTCGGTGCGTGACGTGCGCATCGCCGGACCAGGCGGCGAGCTGACGTTGCGCATCTACCGCGGCGCGGGCACGCAAGACGGCGATCGGCTGCCGTGCCTGGTCTACCTGCACGGCGGCGGCTGGGTCATCGGCAACCTGCAAAGCCACGATCGCCTGTGCCGCAGCCTGGCCAACCAGGCGCGGCTGTGTGTCGTCGCGGTCGACTACCGCCTCGCGCCCGAACACCCCTACCCCGCTGCGCTCGACGACTCGGTCGCCGCCTGGCAATGGGTGGTGGCCAACGCCGACACCTTGAGCATCGCACGCGGGCGCATCGGCATCGGCGGCGACAGCGCGGGCGGCAACCTGGCGGCGGTGGTGGCGCTGATGGGACGCGACGGCACGCTGCCGCGGCCGATGCACCAGACGCTGATCTACCCGGTGGTCGATCTCAGCGCACGCGGCGACTCGTACCACAAGGTCACCTCGGGCGTGCCGTTGACCGCGGCGACGATGCACTACTTCATCGACCACTACACGCCCAACGCGCAAGACCGTCTCGACTGGCGCGCCTCACCGGCGATGGCCGCCACCCTGGCCGGCACGCCGCCGGCGCTGGTGGTCACGGTCGCGCACGACCCGCTGTGCGCCGAGGGCCGCGACTACGCAGCCCGGCTCGAGGCCGACGGCGTGCGCGTCACCGCGCTGCATCTGGGCGACCACATGCACGGCATGCTGATGCACGGCAAGCTGATCGGTGCCAGCCGGCGCATCGTCGACTTCGTCGCCGCGGCGGTCGGCGCCGAGTTGCACGACGGCGAGCCGGTGGCGTAGCGCCGCCTTCAGTCGCGCTTAGTTGCCTTAGTCGGATTGGGCCCGTCGTAGAACGCCGGCCAGCGC
>JANOKY010000498.1:0-5954 GCA_031419635.1 Burkholderiales bacterium
GACACGCTGCGCGCCAAGGGCATCAAGCGCGTTGGCCCCTTCATGGTCACGCGCACCATGGGCAGCACGGTCTCGGCCTGCCTGGCCACGCCCTTCGGCATCAAGGGCGTCAACTACTCCATCACCTCGGCCTGCGCCACCAGCGCGCACTGCATCGGCCATGCCGCGCAACTCATCGCCTGGGGCAACCAGGACGTGGTCTTTGCCGGCGGCGGTGAAGAAGAAAGCTGGGAGCTGTCGCTGCTGTTCGACGCGATGGGCGCCATGTCCAGCGCGTTCAACGACCGGCCCGAGCAGGCCTCGCGCGCCTTCGACGCCGCGCGCGACGGTTTCGTCATTGCCGGTGGCGGCGGCATGCTGGTGCTCGAAGCGCTGGAGCACGCGCAAGCCCGCGGCGCGCCCATCCTGGCCGAGCTGATCGGCTTCGGCGCCACTTCGGACGGCCACGACATGGTGGCGCCATCCGGCGAAGGCGCGGTGCGCTGCATGCAGCAGGCGCTTTCCACGGTGCGCACCCCGGTGGACTACATCAACGCCCACGGCACCTCGACGCCGGTCGGCGATCTGGCCGAACTGGGCGCAGTGCGCGAGGTGTTCGGCGCGCGCATTCCGCACATCAGCTCGACCAAGTCCCTGTCCGGCCACTCGCTGGGCGCGGCGGGGGTGCAGGAGGCGATCTACTGCCTGCTGATGATGCAGAACGGCTTTGCTGCCGCTTCGGCCCACATCGAGAATCTGGACCCAGCCGCCGAGGGCCTGCCGATCCTGCGCCAGCGATTGAATGCGCCGCTGAACACGGTGATGTCGAACAGCTTCGGCTTCGGTGGCACCAACGCCTCGCTGGTGTTCTCGCGCTTCACTGACTGACGCGGTGTTGCGCCCTGCCTCATTGATCTGAGCGCCGCAACGCAGCCCGCAGTAGCCCGGCTGTGCGGCCTGCTGAGCGACCGCCAGGGCGTGTGAGTGTTCGGGCGTGTGCGGTCCGCGAATGTGCGCTGACCGCCATGAAGGAATGTTCGAGCGCCGCCGTTGAAGGTCAGCAATCCATCGACGACTGGCCGTTGGCAGCGCTGCGGCGGAAAACAGCCGTCGCCCCGTCCTTGACCATCAGTTCTCCGAGTTGGTCGCCCCCATGCGGGCATTGGAGATCAGAAGTTCAGACGGCCTGTCCGTCCGAGCCGCACCGGCCATCGGGTCGACGCTGGGATCGTTGAGCGGACGGGCCGGCCGGCTGGCCCGTCCGCCCAGTCCAGCCGGCACGGCCTCTCGTTTTGCGGCGATCGCCAAGCCCCTGTGCGCGCATCGAGCAATGCAGCGGTGGATGCGGAAAGTGCTCGACGGGCCCTTCCGCAGTTCCAGACGATCTCCGGTCTTGGAATCACAGGTTCAGCGTTGCTCCGTTGTCGATCTTGAAGTTCTTGCCGTGCGTCTTCGGCCCCGTCACCGCCGTGCTGGCCGGGTACTTGCCCAGCGAATTCGTGGCCGGCACGCCATTGGCCGCCGGCTCGTTGGCGGCCCAGGTGTTGCCCACTGCGTTCACAGTCAGGCCCGTGTTGGCGACACTGGTGTGCAGCCCGGTCACGCCGTTGCCGGTGAAGGTGTTGCCGCCCGCATCGGCGACGGTGCCCAGATCGACCGTCATGGCGCCGGCGAGCGACAGGCCGTCGGTTGTGTTGCCCGACACGGTGCTGCCGCGCAGCTTGAAAGTTGCCCCGGCCGCGCTGTCCACCAAGATGCCGATGGCGGTGTTGCCCGAAATCGTCGAGTTGCGCAGGTCGAAGCTCGCGCCGGCCGTGCCGTACCAGCCGATGCCGTTGGCGTTGTTGATCAGGCTCAACCCATCGGCCGTGACGGTGGCCGCGGTGCCGACAAAACCGTAGGCGCTGCGGATCGCCCAGACGGCGTGGGTGATCGTGCTCTGAGTCAACTGCAGGGTGGGTGCGCTGATAAATCCATCCACAAGAATGCCGATACCCGGCAGGTTGGAAATCTGCGCGTGGTCCATGATGAAGGTGCCCGGGCCCATGATGTGGACGGCGCCTTCATACGTGCCCACAACGCCCACGCTGTCGATGAGCGTGCCGTTCTGCATCACGATGGTGCTGGTGTCGTGCAGCACCAGTGCCGCCGCCTGGCGGTTGCGCATGGTCACGGCGTCGAGCGTGAGCTTGCTGTTGCCCAAGGTGCTGAGCAGACCGGCGCCGCCGCCCAGGCCACCGTTGTTGCCATCGATCACACCGCCCTGGATCAGCAACTCGGCGGTGCCGCTGAGCGTGGCGATCGGGTAGCTGCCGTCGATCACACCTGCGGTGTACAGCCCGCCGACGAGCGCGCCCGGGGTCATCAGCGCCTTCACCTTGCCGCCAATGGTCGTGCCGCCCGAGCAACGGAATTGCACGCCGGTGAGCGCGAGCGTGGGCGTTCCCGTGCTGCTGATGGCATTGATGAGCGTGCACGAGAAGCCGGGGCCGGGCCCGACCACCACCCCGTTGAAGGTGGCCGAGCCGGTGGCCGTCAGCCTGAAGCCCGCCAGCACCGCGGCGCCGGGATTGGTGGCGCGCAGCGTCACGCCGTCGGGGACGATGGCGTCGGGTTGCGTGTTCGCGCTGTAGCTGCCGTCGGCCAGGTAGACGGTGCTGCCGGCCGGCGCGCCCGTCATCGCCTTGGCGACAGTCAGGCACGGCGCGGCTTGCGCGCAACTGTTGGTGTCCAGGCCAGCGGTCGGGTCGACGAAGCGGTCGGTGCTGGTGGCCACCACCACGCTGGTTTGCTGCGTCGGGCTGCCGCTGGCGTTGCTGGCCGTGAGCGTGAACGTGGTGTTGGCCGTCACGTTGACGACCTTGCTGGTGCCGGTGACCACACCCACGCCGTTGTCGATGGTCAGCGTGGCGGTGCCGGTGGTGGCCCAGTTCAAGGTCACCGCACCGCCGCCGACGGGCAGCGAGGCCGGTGTGGCGCTGAAGCTGGTGATGGTGGGCGCCGCCAGCGCGCCAACGCTGACCGCGGTGGTCGCGGTGACCGTGCCGTTGGCGTTGGCCGCGGTGAGGGTGAAGGTCGTGGGCGCAGTCACGTTCACGATCTTGTTGGGCAGCCCGGTGACGTCGCCCACGCCGTTGTCGATGGTCAGGGTATCGGCACCCGAGGTCGACCACGACAGCGTGCTGTTGCCGCCACCGAAGGGCACCGTGGCGGGGCTGGCGCTGAAGGCGCTGAGCGTGGGCGGGCCCGCGTCCAGGGTGACGGACCTGGCGCCGACGTTGCCGGCGGCGTCGGTGGCGCGAACCACATAGGTCTGGCCCAGGAAGGCGCTCAGCGGCAGGCCGGGTGAGACATGGGCGTAGGGCCCGGCCACAAGGGCGCCGATGACGGTCGAGGAAACCAGCTGCGTCGTGGGGTCGACATCCAGGCGCAGCAACTGCGCGTTGGCAACGCCCACGTTGTCGGCGATGGTGCCCGTGATCTCGAAGTGACCATTGCCGCTGCCGTCAGGCTTGGTCACCGCACTCATCGTCACCGTGGGTGGCACCTTGTCGAGCAGCACCCCGAATACACCACGCAGCAGAGCCGGCAGCTTGGCGCGGGCCTTGAGGGCGGCCGGGTCAATGATCGTGGCGATGTACCCGATCGGCACCAGCGACAGATTGGCAATGCGCGGCACGGGCTGCGCCGGCACCTCGCAAGCCTCGACCAGCCCGCTGTAGATGCTGAAGTCATAGGCGATCAGGGCGGCGACGGAGAGCTTGGCCAGATCGATGGTGGCCGGCGCCCTGCACCAGGAACCCGATAGATCGTCGAACTTGTTTCTGGAAAAGAAGCACACCGTGCCGGCTGCGGGTGCGACGCCAGACACGATCGGGTGGTCGCAGTTCAACAAGCCCCCAAGCACGTTGGCGGCGGCGAGCGCGCGCTTATGGTCGGAGCCGGCCTGCGCCCCGCTCAAGGGCCCCAGCGTGCCCGCGGGCAGGGCAAATTCGAGCGTAGCTTCCTGGGCCAACACGGTGTCGGGCGCGTCGAGCCGATAGGTGGTACCGGCGACGATCAGCGGGTTGGCGCTGAAGCCGTCGCTGGTGGCCGTGAGCGTGACGTTGATGGGCGTGCTGACGGCGCCGGCCGGCACCACCAACGCGGCCTTGCCGTCGGAAGAAGTGACCGTCGCCCCTGCCGGACCGACGTTGCCCACCGGTGCGGGCGAACTGTCGCCGCCTCCGCCGCAGGCGGCAAGCCCGAGCGCAGCCAACAGGCCCGCGATCAGCAGCTTGCTCCGATTCCGCGACCGAAGGGTCTGCGCCCGCGCGCTGGTGGTGAGGTGCTGGTTCATTCGAGACTCCCCGTGAGAGCTGTCGGCGGCTGGGGCCGAAGCGGTGGCAGGCCGAGCAAGGCCAGAAGTTCTGCGTGCCCGGTAAACGGCCGGATCCGCCCACTCTCGATCGCTTCGACGATGCCGACCACCTCGCCCCGGCCTGGGGCGGCAGGGCGGCGGTGGATCTGAATGACGAAGCTTTCCATGGGCCTGTTCCGTGCGAAGCAGGCTACGGCCGATCCGGCGCGAGCCGACTTACCGATCACTTACGGATTGGAAATTTCGTCGCCGCCGACGCGGTCACGCTGCCCGGATGCGTTGGTGCACGGCCTCGGTCGCGGCACTCGGCTTGACCGAGAGCAGGATCAACAGCATGTCGCGGCAGCGTCGGTAGGCCACCAGCGCCTCGGCCGGCTCATGCAGCGCCAGGTGGCAGCGCATCAGGCCGCGGTAGAGCGGCTCGGCGAGCATCTGCTGAGCCAGCCCGCGCTCGTAGCGGTCGATCGCCTCGCGGTAGTGGCCGCGCGCTTCCAGCCAGGCACCGACATCGCTGACCGCGCGGTTGAACTTCACGGCCAGGCGCTCGCGCGCGGCGACACTCCAGGCCGCAGCGGGCTCGTCGCCGAAGAGCTTGTCGCGATGCAGACGAAAGACCTCGGCCGCGAGCGGCGTGACGGCGGCATCGTCCGCCGGATCGTGCCGCGCCGAGTGCAGGGCTGTGTGCAAGCCTGCGCAGCGTGCTTCGAACGCGGCCACGTCCCACCACACCAGGCGCCGGTTCAACGAGACCTTGCCATCGGCAAGCGCGATGGCGCCATCGACCTCGAGCAGCTTGCGCAGGCGCGACAGCGTGACGTCGAAGTTCTTCACGGCGTCGGCATCGGCAGCCGGCCACAACGCCAAGGCCAGCACCTCGCGCGGCAAGGCTTCGCCGCCGAGCGCAATCAGCGCCTTGAGCAGTTCCAGCGGCTTCTTCTGGGCCTTGCCGTCGAATGCGACGACCCGGCCCTCGCGTTCGATGACGAAATTGCCCAAGGCGCGCAGCTTCAGCGTCCACGGCCAGTCTTCGCGCATCGGGTCGGGCGGCGCGAGACGGCGTTTGCGCACCGCGGCGGCCACGAAATCGGCTTCAATACCCGCCGTGAACGCCGCCTGCGCGAGCTTGGCGGCCAGCGCCGGTTGCGCGGCGAAGAACATCGGGTACTGCATGGCCGCGGCCATGCCCAGCGCACTGCGAAGAAGCAGCTCGGCCTGCGGCGTGTCGTGGAGCAGCGCATGGCCTGCCCGCACGAGTTGTTCCACGCACTCGAGCATCTGCTGCTGCGCGCCGCTCTGGCCGATGCGCGCTTGCGCCAGCGCCTGCAGGGCGCCGGGCAGGTCGTTGAGTTCGAGTTGCACGTAGGCCTGGTAGACGTGGTAGATGCCGCGGTCGCGCTGCGGCACCTCGACGTCGTCGCAGGCCTTGAGCAGCAGCTCGAGCAGGTCGCGCGCGCGTTTCGGCTCGCCGAGCAGCAGTGCGTGCATGGCCTCGAGATGCAGCGCCGAGCGCTGATGCCCGGGCTTGAGGCGCAGGGCCAGCGGACGGATGGCCTGCAGCAGGCGCTCAGCGTGCAGTCGCTGCGTGCCGCGCTGCAGGCCGAGGATCTGGACGAAG
>JANOKY010000499.1:0-2450 GCA_031419635.1 Burkholderiales bacterium
GCTGTCATCGCAGGCCAACATCGCCGGCTACAAGGCGGTGATGATCGCTGCCGACAAATACCAGCGCCTGTTTCCGATGCTGATGACCGCGGCGGGCACGATCAAGGCTGCGCGCGTCGTCATCCTCGGTGTCGGCGTGGCGGGCTTGCAGGCGATCGCCACGGCCAAGCGGCTGGGTGCGGTGATCGAAGCCTCGGACGTGCGGCCTGCGGTGAAGGAGCAGGTCGAGTCGCTTGGCGGCAAGTTCATCGATGTGCCCTACGAGACGCCGGAAGAGAAGGCGGCCGCTGAAGGTGTCGGTGGTTATGCCAAGGCGATGCCGCCGTCGTGGCTCGAACGCCAGAAAGTCGAAGTCGCCAAGCGCGTGGCCGCGGCCGACATCGTGATCTCGACCGCGTTGATCCCGGGCCGAGCTGCGCCGGTGCTGATCACCGAAGAGATGGTCAAGGCCATGAAGCCGGGCAGCGTGATCGTCGACATGGCCGCACCGGCCGGCGGCAACTGCCCGCTCACCGAGGCCGGCAAGACCGTTTCGCGCTACGGCGTGACGATCGTCGGCGAGACCAATATCCCGGCGCTGGTGGCGGCGGATTCGTCGAGCCTGTATGCGCGCAACGTGCTCGACTTCTTGAAGCTCGTGATCACCAAGGAAGGCACGTTCAACGTGCCGATGGACGACGACATCGTGGTTGCCTGCCTGATGACCCAGGGTGGCGAAGTCAAGAGGAAATGAACATGGACATCGTCTCTCCCACCGTCACCAATCTGATCATCTTCGTGCTCGCCATCTATGTCGGCTACCACGTTGTCTGGACCGTGACGCCGGCCTTGCACACGCCGCTGATGGCGGTCACCAATGCGATCTCGGCGATCGTCATCGTCGGCGCCATGCTGGCCGCGGCGCTCACCGAAGGCGGGCTGGCCAAGACCTTCGGCGTGCTGGCGGTGGCGCTGGCGGCGGTGAACATCTTCGGCGGATTCCTGGTCACGCGGCGCATGCTCGAGATGTTCAGGAAGAAGGAACGCCCGGCCAAGCCCGTTGAACCCGCTCAAGGGAGCAAGTGATGAGCCTGAACCTCGTCACCCTGCTGTACCTGATCGCCAGTGTCTGCTTCATCCAGGCGCTGAAGGGCCTGTCGCACCCGACCAGCTCGATCCGCGGCAACCTGTTCGGCATGGTCGGCATGGCCATCGCCGGGCTGACCACGGCAGCGCTGATCGTGCAACTGGCAGGCAACATGGGCCAGAACGGCGCCATCGGCATGGCCTGGGTCGTGCTCGGCCTGGTCGTCGGCGGCGCCTATGGGGCCTGGCGCGCGCGCACAGTCGAGATGACCAAGATGCCCGAGCTGGTGGCCTTCTTCCACAGCATGATCGGCCTGTCGGCGGTGTTCATTGCGGTTGCGGCGGCGGTCGAGCCCTGGGCCTTCGGCATCACCGCTGCGCCAGTCAATGGAGTCGGCGGCGCAATCCCGCCCGGCAACCGGTTGGAGTTGGCCCTGGGTGCGGCCATTGGCGCCATCACCTTCAGCGGCTCGGTGATCGCCTTCGGCAAGCTCTCAGGGATCTACAAGTTCCGCCTGTTCCAGGGCGCGCCGGTGCAGTTCAAGGGCCAGCATTGGGTCAATCTGGCGCTCGGGCTGGCGATGCTTTACTTCATGGTCGGCTACACGCACAGCGAAGCCAAGATCGACTTCGCGCTGCTGGTGGGCATCGCCTTCGTGCTCGGCGTGTTGATCATCATCCCGATCGGCGGCGCCGACATGCCGGTGGTGGTGAGCATGCTCAACAGCTACTCGGGCTGGGCCGCGGCGGGCATCGGCTTCTCGCTCAACAACGCGATGCTGATCGTCGCCGGCTCACTGGTCGGCAGCTCGGGCGCGATCCTGAGCTACATCATGTGCAAGGCGATGAACCGCTCGTTCTTCAACGTCATCCTCGGCGGCTTCGGCGGCGAAGCCACCACCGCCGCGGCGGGCGGGGCGGCGCAACGCCCGGTCAAGAGTGGCAGCGCCGACGACGCGGCCTTCATCCTGGGCAATGCCGAAACCGTGATCATCGTGCCGGGCTACGGCCTGGCGGTGGCGCGCGCGCAGCACGCGGTGAAGGAGCTGGCAACCAAGCTGATCGAGAAGGGCGTGAGCGTCAAGTACGCCATCCACCCTGTCGCGGGGCGCATGCCCGGGCACATGAACGTGCTGCTGGCCGAAGCCGAAGTGCCCTACGACCAGGTCTTCGAGATGGACGACATCAACGGCGAGTTCGGCCAAGTCGATGTGGCCATCATCCTGGGCGCCAACGACGTCGTGAACCCGGCCGCGATGATCAAGGGCAGCGCCATCTACGGCATGCCGATCCTCGAGGCCTACAAGGCCAAGACCGTGATCGTCAACAAGCGCTCGATGGCCGCGGGCTACGCCGGCCTGGACAACGAGCTGTTCTACATGGAC
>JANOKY010000500.1:0-1550 GCA_031419635.1 Burkholderiales bacterium
GTGATCAGCAGGATCGTCGTGCCGCCGGCACGCAGCGTGCGCAGCGTGGCGAAGAGCTGCTCGGTCTCCTGCGGCGTGAGCACGGCGGTCGGTTCGTCGAGGATCAGGATGCGGGCGCCGCGGTACAGGGTCTTCAGGATCTCCAGCCGCTGGCGCTCGCCGACCGGCAGGTCGGCCACGCTCTTGTCCAGATCGACCCGCAGCCCGGTGTCGCGCATCAGGGCATCGAGCCGGGCCCGCACCTGGGCGCGCGCGCTGGGCAGGTACCACGCCGGCTCGGCGCCGAGCATCACGTTGTCGAGCGCGCTGAAGGTCTCGACGAGCATGAAATGCTGGTGCACCATGCCGATGCCCAGCGCAATCGCGTCGGCCGCGCTGCCGATGTGAACGGGGCGGCCATCGATCTCGATCGTGCCGCCGTCGGCCTGGTAGAAGCCGTACAGGATCGACATCAAGGTGCTCTTGCCGGCACCGTTTTCGCCGACGATGCCGTGCACGGTGCCGGCCGCCACGGTCAGATCAACTGCGATGTTGGCGTGCACCGCGCCGAAGCGCTTGTCGATGGCACGCATCGCAACCGCGGGCGGTATGGCGCCAGCGGTCATCGATATCATCACCGGCGCTTCAGAGGCATTTGTTGGCAGCCATGTAGTCGATCACCTTGATCTTGCCGCTGATGATGTCGGCGCGCGCCGCGTCGACCTTGGCCTTCATCTCCGGCGTCACCAGCTTGGCGTTGTGCTGGTCCATCGCCACATCGACGCCGCCTTCCTTCAGGCCGAGCGATGTGACACCGGGCTTGTGCTGCTTGAAGCTGTTGTACACGGCGACGTCGACGCGCTTGACCATCGAGGTCAGCATCGTGCCGGGGTGCAGGTGGTTCTGGTTGCTGTCGACGCCGATGGCCAGCTTGCCGCCGTCCTTGGCCGCTTGATAAACGCCCACGCCCGTGCCACCGGCCGCGGCGAAAACAACATCGACGCCCTTGGCAAACTGGGCCTTGGCCAGCTCACCGCCGCGCGCCGGGTCGTTCCAGGCGGTGGGTGTGGTGCCGGTCATATTGGCGCTGATCTCGACCTTCGGGTTGGCGTACTTGGCCCCCTGCTCGTAGCCGCACTGGAACTTGCGGATCAGCGGCACATCCATGCCGCCGACGAAGCCGACCTTGCCCGTCTTGCTCGCCATGGCCGCCATCATGCCGACGAGGAAGCTACCTTCGTGCTCCTTGAAGACGACGGATTCCACGTTGGGCAGGTCGATCACGAAGTCGATGATCGAGAACTTGAGTTTCGGAAACTCCTTGGCCGTTTTCTCCATCGACGAGCCCATCGAGAAGCCGACGCCGATGATCGGGTTGGCATTGCGCTCGGCCATCTTGCGCATCGCCTGTTCGCGCTGCGCGGCGTTGGAGATTTCGAATTCCAGGTAGGGCTTGCCGCTTTCCTTCTTCCAGCGCTCGGCGCCGTTGTAGGCCGCTTCATTGAAGGACTTGTCGAACTTGCCCCCCATGTCAAAAATGACGGCGGGCTGCGACTGGGCTGCGGCCAGCG
>JANOKY010000501.1:0-5790 GCA_031419635.1 Burkholderiales bacterium
GCCGTTGGCGGCCACGATGTCCTTGAACAGCTTGACGCCGCGCGCTTCGCCCAGATCGCCGATCACCCCCGACAACCAGTCCTGGTCTTCGGCCTCGATACCCAGGCGGCCCTTCCAGCGCGGGTGCAGCAAGTCGTCCCAACTCTTGGGCAACTCTTCCTTTTTCACCAGGTTGGTGTTGTAGGCCTGCACGAAGACGTTCAGCCGCGTCCCCACCCATTCACCATGCGGTCGCAGCGCCTGCGGGATCAACTGCGTGAGGTACGGCGACTTGACGGCCTGGAACACCTTCTCGCGGCTCATCGACTCCAGTTCGGGCCCATTGGTCTCGACGATGTCCACCGTATTGCGGTTGGCGCGCGCCTCGGTCACCGCGCGCTGCAGCACCTTCTCGGAGCCCGCGCGCCAGACGCTGACCTTGATGCCGTACTTCTTTTCGTAGCCAGTCACCAGCGCGCCGATGTCGTCGGTCTGGGCCGAGGTGTAGATCGCCAGGTTGCCTTCCTTCTTCGCGCCGTCGACCAGGCGCTGCTGGCGGTCGGCGCCGCTGTAGCCGGCCAGCTCGGCGACGCTGCCGCGCGCCGGTGCTTGCGCGAAGGCGGCACGCGGCAATGCCAGTGCGGCGGCAGCGCCGACGATCAGTTGCGCGAACTTGCGTTTGGCGATCATTCGGTTTCCTTCTGCACCTTCTGGCCCTTGAGGAACAGATCGGACCACAGCTTGTCCCACTTGTCGGCCTCGTCGAGCGTGATCACCGGGTCGATCATCTCGAACGGGAACTTGTTCAGGTGGGTGTCAACGGCCAGGCTGGCCGGTACGCGGTTGCGCTCTTTCAGCAGCGTCTGGCCCTGCGGCGACAGCATGAAGTCGGTGAACAGCATCGCGGCATGCGGGTTGGCCGCGCGCGCCACGACGCCGATCGCATTCGGCCGGCCGAAGGTCGGCGCCAGCGCCTTCCACTTGACCGGCGCGCCCTTGACGGTCAGGCGTTCGATGTTGTGGTTGTAGATCGTGGCCGTGATCGGGATCTCGCCCGACGACACCAGCTCGGCCATCAGGGTGTGCCCCGTGCGCATTTGCGGCTTGGCCTCGGCCAGCTTGCGGAAGAAGGCCAGACCCTTTTCTTCGCCCATCGACTTGACGATGGCCGCGAACCAGTCGGTGTCGCCGGCCTCGATACCGATCTTGCCCACAAAGCGCGGGTGCAGCAGATCAAGGTAGCTGTTGGGTACTTCTTCGGGCTTGACCAGGTTGGTGTTGTAGCCGATGGTGAAGAAGTTGAAGCGGTCGGCCACGTACAGGCGGTGCTTCGGGAAGGCCGCGGGCGGCAGGTCCTTGAAGTGCGGGCTGTAAAACTCGGCCAGCAGTTTCTCGCGCGCCAGCGCTTCCATCTCGGGGCCGTTGGTTTCGAGCACATCGCAGGCAAAGCGGCCGGCGCGGGCCTCGGTCACCGCGCGCTGCAATACCTTCTCGGAACTCGAGCGCCAGAGCAACGTCTTGACGCCGAACTTCTTTTCGAAGGCCTCGGTGATCGGCCCCGAGTCCTTGGTGTTGAGCGAGGTGTAGATGTTGACCTGGCCCTCTTTCTTCGCGCCCTCGAGGATGCGCGCGTCGCGGTCGGCGCCCTTGTAGAGATAGAGCTCGCGGTTGCGGGCGCTTGCATCCTGGGCCAATGCGCCGCGGGCACCCAGGGCACTCACCGCGCCGAGCGAGGCCAGCATCAACTGGCGCCGCAGGGCATCGACATGCGAATTCGTCATCGTGCGTCTCCGTCAATGGCGGGCTTCTACGAGCCCTTCAGGTGGAACCATCCGACGACAACGCGGCGCAGGGTGCCGCGTTGACCGCGACCGGCGGTCGCCTCAGAAGCTGTGGGCAATACCGACTGCGACTTGCGTGAGGTCCTCGCCGTAATTCGTGCGGGCGTCCGACAACTGCGCTGTGCTGAAGCGCGCTGACTTGCCATTCGTCAGTTTGGCGATGGCGCCGAAGCCGTACGTGCGCTTGCTGAGGTAGTACGCCGCGCCAACCGTGATCTTGGTGCCATCCAGGCCGTCGGTGGTGCACGCGGCGCCGCCGATGAGCGAACAGGAGCCGGCATTGGACTTGACGACATGGGCCGCCGTGCGCCATTGATCGCTCCAGCGGTTTTCCATCGCCAGCAAGTACGCCGTGTTCTTGTACGACTGGAACCTGCCGACGGCGCCGGTTTCGTTGTACTGCTTCTGGATCACGTCGAACTCGAACTTGTGCTGCTTGTTCATGCGCCATTCGACAGTGAACTGGGTCGCCTTGTCCTTGGCCGTGCCGGTCGCGATCGTGTTCCTCAGCGCGCTGGGGGCCTGGGCCGAACCGCCGAAAAAGTCTTTGTGAATCTCATGGGCAATGGCCACGTACCACGGGCCGTTGTCGTACTTCAAGCCGAATGAGTACGCCTTCTGGTCGCCTGCGATGGCGCTGACGGCGTCATCGGAGACCTGGACGCCGACCTGGAAACCGGACAACTCGGGCGACTCATATTGGATCGAATTGCCGAAGCGTTCATGGAAACGCGCGGTACTGCTGGTGCCGTAGCCCGGCTTGCGCAGGATGTTGCTCGACGACATGAAGGTGCCGCTGCTGACGCCCAGGATGCCCAGCGTGTCGCCATAGTTCTTGAAGATGGTGTCCATCTGCCCGAGCCGCAGGGTACCGAACTGTTTGCTGTCCAGGCCGATAAAGGTGTCGCGATCCCAGAACTGCGGCGCAGAGGTTGTCCCGTTCTCAATCGCCAAACTCGACTCCAACTGGAAGACCGCCTTCAGCCCGCCACCGAGGTCTTCCACGCCGCGAATGCCAAACCGCGAATTGCCCGAGGTCATGCCGTTGTTCTTCGCCACGCCGTTGGTGCCTGGCAGGCTGCTCGACAGGGTCGACCTCGGCGTGCCGACTGCCGTGGCGCCGGAGCCCTTCTCGTTGATCAAGTGGGGGTACAGCTTGCCGTACACCGTCACGCTGCTCTGCGCCAGGGCGGCAGGGGCAGCGATGGCCGCGGCGATGGCGATCACGAGGGGGAGCTTGTTGTGGGTCATGGGGTCTCCAGGTTGCAATGCGTGAGGTGACGGTGTTCTACGCCAGCGTCTGCGGTACTGCCGGTCGATGTTCTTTTATACGGAACAAAGGTCCACAAGGAAGAACGATTGACGTAACTTATTCAGGTCCGTGACGGATGTCAATTCGGAACGGCCCGATTTCACGCCGGCCGCAACACCGGTGCGGCCGGCAGGTCGGCGAGTTCAGCCTCGTACGCCGCGTCCATGCGCGGCTGCAGGCCCAGCTTGGTGAGTGCCGCGGCGAAGCCCGCACGGATCTGCGGCGCCTCGTCGGCGTAGTCGATCTGATGCCCGCCGACGCGGCGGCTGATCCAGGCCTTGGGCACGCCCTGGGCATTGCGGATCGACACCCCCTCGGCCTTGAAGGCCAGGTAGCGGGCGGGGTTGCTGCCGGTATTGAAATGCTGGTGGAACCACATGTTCGGCGGCACGATCATCGAGCCCTCCTGCCAATCGAAGCGACGCTGTGCTTCGCCCTCGGGCCACATCAGGCTGTAGCCCTCGCCACTGAGCACGATGACGTGCGCGCCAGGGCCGTGGGCATGGGCCTTCTTGTAGGTGCCGACCGGAAACTGCGAGATGTGGCTGTTCATGCTGCCCTTGGCCATCGAGAAGCGGATATGGCCACCGCCGGCGCCGCGCTCCTTGGCCGAGATCAGGGGCAGGTTGATGGCGTCGGCGACGAAATTGGTATCGAGCAGCAGGCCCTTTTGTTCACCGCCGTTGGCAAAGTAATTGCTCTCGCCCGAAAAGCGGTCCTTGAAGTCGTGCGCGGTGTTGAATACGAAGTCGGTCTCACCGAAGGCATTGATGATGACCGGCGCATTGGTCACCGCGACGAAGCGCGCGGCATCCTTGCCTGAGCCATTGAAATGCTGGTGGGTGGTGTTGAGCGGAATAGCGAAGATGGCGCCAGCCTTCCACTCGAAGCTGAGCTTGGCGCCGACGTCGTTCCAGACCACCGTGGAGCCGCGGCCGTCGAGGATGTAGATCATCTCCTCGTACAACTGGCGCTGCGGCGCGAGCTGTTGACCCGGTGCGATCTCGCAGACATAGCAATCGTTCGAGGTGCGCGAGGCATCGTGGTTGAGGAACACGCCGCGGCCGCCGCGCCGCGCCCAGGGCCTCAGATCGACCGCGTGCAGGTCGGGCACGTACATCGCGTCGATGATGTCCAGGCCCTCCTCGGCGATCCAGCGTGTGTAGGGCGTGGCCTTCTCGGTCTCGAACTTTTTCGCGATGGCGTCGGAGACCAAGGCGCTTTGACGGGGTTGTGCGCTCATGCAGGCTCGGCGGTGGTGGTGGTCTTCAGGTAGCGCGCGACCCGCTCGGCGGTCAACATGATGCCGGGCTCGAATTCGGGCGCATTCTCGAGCTGTTCCAGATCGTTCAGGCCGCTGGCCTTGAAGATCCGGTTGATGGCCGAGATCAGCCGCACCGGCCGCTCCGGGCTGGCGTTGAAATGCTGGTGGATGGTGTTCGGCGGGATGTAGATCACGTCGCCGGCCTCCCAGTCGTAGCGCTTGACTTCCGCCTGCGCTGTCCAGTGGTAGGTGTCGGTGATCTCGACATCGCAGTCCTGGTGCAGGTCGTAGCCGCGGCCTTCGACGACATACAGGCACTCCTCGGCCAGGTGCCGGTGCTTGCCGCTCTTGCTGCCGGGCGGAATGATCTGCATGTAGGCATCGACCGTTTCCATGCGCGTGTTCATGCCTTCGTTGAGCAGGTGCTTCAACAGGCCCTGACGCGCCATCTCCCAAGGCATGTCTTCGGGCCGCACGATCTTGTTGCGCTTGGCGTTGCGAGCCGGCGCGGTGGCTGCGTCGTCGAGCAAGGCCTGGTAGAGGTCCTGGTGGGCGGTGCCTGTGAGCCAGGCTTTCGATTCGCTCCATGCCATCGTGTTCTCCTTCAGTCCCGGTGGTTGAAGTTGTCCTCAAACTCGCGCACCTGGAAGCCCTCGCCCCCCGGCGCCGGCGTGCTCGGCCGCGGCTCGACCTGCTGCTGGAACAGCATGTTCATGAACATGTACATCGGCTTGGTCTTGATGACCAAGGCGCGCGCGGGTTTGCTGTTGCTGGCGTTGAAGTGCTGGTGCACGCAGTTGTTGTGGACGATGGCGATGTCGCCGGCTTTCCAGTCGTAGCGCACGCCGTCGTGAATTTCGTAGCCTTCGCCGTCGAGGATGTAGAACGCCGCCTCGTTGACATGGCCGTGCTTCTGCGACTTGCCGCCGGGGCCGTACTCTTCCAGGTGCAGATGAAAGGTCTGGGTGATGCCGTCCTTGGGCTCGACGTAATGGCGGCTGAAGGCCTGCGGGCCGTCGTTGAACTTGATCTCGCTGCCCTTGCGCACCCGCGGCATCGCGCGCAGCCGCGCCAGCTCCGTCTTCAGGTTGTAGCTGCCCTGGATGCCGCGCACGAAGACGCGGTCCTTCTTCGAGTGGTAGTGCGACTCGTTGCCCATGGAAGGATCCAAAGGGTCTTTCGGTTCAGCGGCCATACAACTCCAGCTTGTAGCGTTTGGGTTTGAGGGCGCGGCAGATCTCGCGGTTGAGTCCCGCCTGCGGCAGCGAGAGGCCGGCCTGCGCCGCCATCTCCTGCACGATGACCATGTCGTCGTCGGCCCAGGCCATCGTCTGCTTGCCCCACACCTCGAGGGCGTGGTTCTCGGCGCTGGAGATCATCAGCGCGCGGCGCAG
>JANOKY010000502.1:0-3680 GCA_031419635.1 Burkholderiales bacterium
ATAACGCAGCGTGCAGGCCGCATCGGCTTGCCGGTAACGTGTCTTGGCCGCATAGGCGCCGACGGGCGGCGGCGCGCCCTCGACCCAACTTGCGTCGTCGGCCTCCAGCGCACGCGATTGCAGGGCCAGGTGCTCGTGGCCCTGCACGACGACGAGCACATTGCGCGCCAAATCCTTGCGCGCCACGAACCAAGGCGCGTGCTCGCCGGCCGCATCAGCGCGGCCCTTGACGCCGCCAATGCCCAGGCCCTGGCGCTGGCCCAGGGTGTAGAACGACAGGCCGACATGGCGGCCGACGCGCCGCCCGCGCTCGTCTTCGATCGCGCCCGGCTCGTGCTTCAGGTAGCGATTCAGGAACTCGCGGAACGGCCGCTCGCCGATGAAGCAGATGCCGGTCGAATCTTTCTTCTTCGCGTTGGGCAGCCCGATCTCGGCGGCGATGCGCCGCACCTCCGTCTTCTTCAGCTCGCCGATCGGGAACAGCGTCCTGGCCAGTTGCGCCTGGTTCAGGCGGTGCAGGAAATAGCTCTGGTCCTTGGCCGGATCGAGGCCCTTCAGCAACTCGAAATGGCCGCCGCGTTCGCGGACCCGCGCGTAGTGACCGGTGGCGATGCGTTCGGCCCCCAGCCGCAGGGCATGGTCGAGGAAGGCCTTGAACTTGATCTCGGCGTTGCACAGCACGTCGGGGTTGGGCGTGCGGCCGGCCTGGTACTCGCGCAGGAACTCGGCGAAGACGCGGTCCTTGTACTCGGCGGCGAAGTTGACATGCTCGATCTCGATGCCGAGCACATCGGCCACCGCGGCGGCGTCGACAAAGTCGATGTTGCTCGAACAGTATTCGCTGTCGTCGTCATCGTCCCAGTTCTTCATGAAGATGGCGACGACCTCATGGCCCTGTTGCTTGAGCAGGTGCGCCGTCACCGCCGAGTCGACGCCGCCTGACAGGCCCACCACCACGCGTTGTTTGTTGCTGCGCTTCACGGCGGGAATTATCCGGGCCGCGCCGCCTCCGCTTCGCACCACGCGTACAGCGCGTCGTAGATCATGCGGCCGTGGGCAAGCATGGCATGGTCGTCGGTGTGGCAGGCCGACAGGCCGAGCGAAATCGCATAGAGCCCGGCCGACTGTGGCGTGAGGTCCAGGCAATCGGTGTCGGCCCCACGCACGATGATTGCCAGCCGCGCCAGTGCCGGGTCGGCAAGCTGGTACTTCGACAGAAAGGCGTCGAAGCTGCACAACTCACCGACATGGCCCAGCTCGGCGCCGGGCACGTCGTAGGGCGTCGCGCCGGTTTCGTTCGCGATGCGTTGCACATCGCCACGCGGCACGTAGAGGAACTCGGCTTCAGGGTCGATGAAGCGCGCCACCAGCCAGGGGCAGGCGATGCGGTCGATCTTGGGTCGCTCGCGGGTGATCCATTTCATGATGCCGCTGCCTTCGGCGCGAGCGGCCGGCCCGCGGCTTGCCAGGCGTCGATGCCACCGTCGAGGTAGCGCGCATTGACGCCCGCGGCGCGCAGGCGCAGCGCGGTGGCGCGGCCGACTTCGTGGCCATAAACGCAATAGACCACCACCTCGCGGTCGGCTGGCACCCCACTCGCCCACGCTTCGATGGCCGCAGGGTCGCGCCAATCGGCGCCGGGGATCGTGGCCAGCGCTTGTTCGTAGACACCGGCGCGGCGCACATCGAGCAGCAGGGCCTCGCCGATCTCGCTCTGTGCGGCCGCGAAAGGCTCGCTCGCGGCATGCACGGCGTGCTGGTAGCGCTCGTACGCCGGGGCCCAATCGAGGTTGTCCATGAAGGCATCGACATAGGGGCCTGCTGCGGCGCCGTAGTCGAATGCGTAGGCATGCTCGTACATGTCCAGCGCCAGGATCGGCACGCCGCCGGCCAGCGCCTGCGTGTGGTCGGCCGCCCATTGATTGACCAGGGTGCCCTCGCGCGGCTGGAACGTGAGCAGGACCCAGCCCGAGCCACCCGCCAGGGCCGTGCCCATCGCGACGAACTCCTCGCGCCAGCGCAGGGTGCTGCCGAAGTTGGCCGTGAGTGCCAGGGCCATCGCCGGCAGCATGCTGCGGCCGTCGCCGCCGAGGCTGCCGAAGTACAGCTCGTGCAACAGCATCGAGTTGGTGGCGATCAACTCTTCGCGTTTCAGGCCATTGAGCGCGAAACCCGGCGCCGTGGCGAACGGCGTCGCGGCGAGTTGTTTGCGGATCGCGTTCAAGCGCTTGACGGCACCACCATAGTTATTCTGATGGTGGCTTTGCAGCAGTTTCACCGACAGGCCGCGCAGCGCGGCGGTGTCGAAAGGCAGGGTTTGAGTTCGGGCGTCCATGGCCACTCCTTCATTCAGTGCAGCAGGGGAATCAACAAGGTCACCGCCAGCCCGGCGGCCGCACAGGCGCCGAGCAGTGGGATCACACCGACCTTGAAACGAAACAGCGCGACGGCTGCGGCCACCGCAATCACCGCCGAGAAGACCTCGAAGCGGCCGCCGAAGCCTTGCGGCCACAGCACGTGGTAGGCGAAGAACAGCGCCAGGTTGACGATCACACCGACCACCGCCGCGGTGATCGCCGACAGCGGCGCGGTGAAGCCGAGCTTGCCGTGCGTGGCCTCGACCAGCGAGCCACCGGCCAGGATGAATACGAAGGAGGGCAGGAAGGTGAAGAAAGTGACCACGCAAGCCGCCAGTGCCGCGCCGGCAAACACCGCGTCGGGGCCGAGCACCTGCCGGCCCCAGCCGCCGACGAAGCCGACGAAGGCCACCACCATGATCAGCGGGCCGGGCGTGGTTTCGCCCAGCGCCAGGCCATCGATCATCTGCGCGCCCGTCAGCCACTGGTGTTGCTCGACCGCGCCCTGATAGACGTAGGGCAGCACGGCATAGGCGCCGCCGAAGGTGAGCAGCGCAGCCTTGGTGAAGAACCAGCCCATCGTGGCCAGCGTGCCGTGCCAGCCCTGCGTGGCCACCAGCGCACCCATCACCAACGCCCACAGCGCCAGGCCAACGGCCAGCACGCGCACGAGGCGGGCTCGCGAGAAGCGTGCGTGCAGCGGTGTCGGCGTGTCGTCGTCGATCAGCGCAGCGCCGTAGCTTGTCTTCGCCGCACCATGGCCGCCGCCGAGCGCGAACACCGCGGGCCAGCGACGCGCGCCGAAGTGGCCGATCAGCGCCGCACCGATCACGATCGCCGGGAAGGGCGTCTCGAAGGCGAAGATGGCAACGAAGGCCAGCGCCGCGATGGCCCACATCCAGTGGTTCTTCAGCGCCCGGGTACCGATGCGGTGGGCGGCGTGCAGCACCAGCGCGGTGACGGCGGGCTTCAAGCCATAGAAGATGCCGGCGACGACCGGCAGGCTGCCGAAGCGCTGGTAGATCCACGACAGCGCGATCAGGATCAACAGCGAGGGCAGCACGAACAGCGCGCCGGCAACGACGCCACCCCACGAGCGGTGCATCAACCAGCCAATGTAGGTGGCCAGTTGTTGCGCCTCGGGTCCGGGCAGGAGCATGCAGTAGTTCAGCGCGTGCAGGAAGCGCTGCTCGCTGATCCAGCGGCGGCGCTCGACCAGCTCGGTGTGCATGATCGAAATCTGCCCCGCGGGGCCGCCGAAGCTGATGAAGCCGAGCTTGAGCCAGAAGGCGAAGGCGGCCCAGAACGTGACCGGTGCGGGCG
>JANOKY010000503.1:0-2966 GCA_031419635.1 Burkholderiales bacterium
CGGGGTGGATTGGAATCACCTGCTCAACAGCGGCCACGCGATGACGCTGATCGTGATGGCTGCCGTGTGGAAGCAGGTGTCCTACAACTTCCTGTTCTTCCTCGCCGGCCTGCAGTCAATTCCAAAGTCCTTGATCGAAGCTGCAGCGATCGACGGCGCCTCGCCCTGGCGGCGCTTCTGGACCATCGTCTTTCCGCTGCTGTCGCCGACGACCTTCTTCCTGCTGGTCATCAACGTCGTCTACGCCTTCTTCGACACCTTCGCCATCATCGACGCCGCCACGCGCGGCGGGCCGGGCAGGGACACGGCGATCCTCGTTTACAAGGTGTACTACGACGGCTTCAAGGCGCTGGACCTGGGCGGCTCGGCGGCGCAGAGCGTGGTGCTGATGGTGATCGTTGTGGCATTGACAGTGGTTCAGTTCCGCTTCGTCGAGAAGAAAGTGAACTACTGAGATGGTCGAACGCAAACCGATCCTGACCGCGATCTCGCACATCGTGCTGATCATCGGCGTGCTGATCGTCGCCTTCCCTGTCTATATCACCTTCGTCGCGTCGAGCCACACCACCGGCCGCATCATGCAGACGCCGATGCCACTGATTCCAGGCGACCAGTTGGTCAGCAACTACACCAAGGCCCTGTCCGGCGAGCGCTCGGGCCCGGGCACCAAGGTCGCAGTCAGCCGAATGATGACGGTGAGCCTGATCAGCGCGCTGATCATTGCCCTGGGCAAGATCAGCATCTCGCTGCTGTCGGCCTTCGCGATCGTCTACTTCCGTTTCCCCTTCCGCCAGTTCTTCTTCTGGGCCATCTTCGTCACCCTGATGCTGCCGGTGGAGGTGCGGATCGGTCCGACCTACAAGGTGGTGTCGGACTTCGGCATGCTCAACACATATGCCGGCCTCACGGTGCCGCTGATCGCCTCGGCCACCGCGACCTTCCTGTTCCGCCAGTTCTTCCTCACCGTGCCCGACGAACTGGTCGAGGCCGCACGCATCGACGGCGCCGGGCCGATGCGTTTCTTCAAGGACGTGCTGCTGCCGTTGTCCACGACTTCGATCGCAGCTCTCTTCGTGATCCAGTTCATCTACGGCTGGAACCAGTACCTGTGGCCGCTGCTCATCACGACCGAGGAGCGGATGTACCCGGTGGTCATCGGCATCAAGCAGATGATCTCCGATGGCGACGCCACCAACGACTGGGCCACCATCATGGCCACCGCGATGCTGGCGATGATCCCGCCCGCGCTGGTGGTGATGCTGATGCAGAAGTGGTTCGTCAAGGGCCTTGTGGACACCGAAAAGTAGAAAGACAACATGGGCGCCATTTCATTGCGCAAGGTCGAGAAGGCCTACGGCTCGGGCGCCAAGCTCAACAAGGTGATTCACGGCGTCAGTGCCGAGATCGCCGACGGTGAGTTCGTCGTCATCGTCGGCCCCTCGGGCTGCGGCAAGAGCACACTGCTGCGCATGGTGGCGGGCTTGGAGGAGATCACTGGCGGCGAGATCCACATCGCCGGCCGCATCGTCAACCGGCTCGAGCCGTCCGAGCGCGACATCGCGATGGTGTTTCAGAACTACGCGCTGTATCCGCACATGAGCGTGTTCGACAACATGGCCTACGGCCTGAAGATCGCCAAGGTGCCGGTGGCCGAGATCAAGACGCGCGTGGACAAGGCTGCGGCGATCCTGCAGCTCGCGCCCTATCTGGCGCGCAAGCCGCGCGAACTCTCGGGCGGCCAACGACAGCGTGTGGCGATGGGCCGCGCCATCGTGCGCCAACCGGCGGTGTTCCTGTTCGACGAGCCGCTGTCCAACCTGGACGCCAAGCTGCGCGCGCAGACGCGCCTCGAGATCCAGAAGCTGCATGCCGAGCTCGGCGTCACCTCGCTGTTCGTCACCCACGACCAGGTCGAGGCGATGACGCTGGCCCAGCGCATGATCGTGATGAACGCCGGCCGGATGGAGCAGATCGGCACGCCCGACGAGGTCTACCACCGCCCGGCCACCACCTTCGTGGCCGGCTTCATCGGCAGCCCGCCGATGAACCTGCTCGACGGCCAGGCCGATGGTTCGCGCTTCACCGTCGGCGGCGTCACGCTGTCGCTGCCCGCGCCCGCCCCGCGCTCGGGTCCGCTGCTGCTGGGCGTGCGCCCCGAGCATGCCGACGGTGCCCAGGCCAACGATCGCGGCTGGGCAATGCAGGTCGATGTGGTCGAGATGCTCGGCGCCGAGCGCCTGGTCTATTGCCGCCTGGGCGACTCGCCGTTCACGGTGCGCCTGGACGCCACGCTGCCGGTGCCCGCCAACGGCAGCACCTTCACCGCAGCGGTCGAGGCCCGGCACCTGCACTGGTTCGACCGCGAAACGCAGCAGCGGGTCTGAACACCCGCAACCGCATGAAGCTCGAGCCCTGGCCCTACCCGCTGTGGATTGCCCATCGCGGCGCCGGCAAGCTGGCCCCCGAGAACACGCTGGCCGCGTTCCGCCTCGGCGCGCAGCATGGGTACACCGCCTTTGAGTGCGATGTGAAGCTGAGCGCCGACGACGTGCCCTTCCTGCTGCACGACGCGGCGCTCGCGCGCACCACCCAGGTCGAGGGTGTCGCCGGCGAGCAGCCCTGGATGCGGCTGTCGCAGCTCGACGCCGGAGGCTGGCACAGCCGGCGCTATGCCGGTGAGCCGATGGCCACGCTGCACGCCATTGCCCATTACGTCCGGCGCAACCGCTTTGCCTTGAACATCGAGATCAAGCCGACCCCCGGCCACGACGAACGCACCGGCCGTATCGTGGCCCGCGCCGCGGCGCAGTTGTGGCGGCACGACCGCCGGCCGCCGCTGCTCAGTTCGTTCCAGCCGGCGGCCCTGCAGGCGGCGCGCGAGGCCGCACCCGCGTTGCCGCGCGCGCTGTTGATCGATGCCCTGCATGTGGGCTGGTTCGAGTGCGCGCAGTCGCTCGACTGCGTCG
>JANOKY010000504.1:0-6600 GCA_031419635.1 Burkholderiales bacterium
TGTTCGCGGAGTGGGGCTGGAGGATCCCGTTTTCGCTCTCCCTGGTCCTGCTCGGTTTCTCGGTCTACATCCGCCTGCGGCTCAACGAGTCTCCGGTGTTCCGGGCGATGAAGGCCGAGGGTCGGGGATCCACCTCGCCGCTCAAGGACAGCTTCCTCAAGTATCCGAACAACAAGTATGTGTTGCTTGCCTTGCTCGGTGCCACGGCCGGGCAGGGGGTGGTTTGGTACACGGGGCAGTTCTACGCGCTGTTCTTCCTCACCATCACTTTGAAGCTCGACTTCTTGACAACCTACATGTTGATCGGCGCCTCTCTGCTGCTGGCTACGCCGTTGTTCATCTTCTTCGGCTGGTTGTCCGACAAGATCGGGCGGCTGAAGATCATCCTGGCCGGCTGCCTGATCGCCGCGTTGACCTACTTCCCGCTGTTTGGTGCGCTCACGCACTACGTCAATCCGGCGCTCGAGGCCTATGCCGCGAAAACGCCGATCAGCGTGGCGGCGGCGCCAGCCGAGTGCAACTTCCACATGTTCGTCGGACCGTGGAGCAAGTTCACTGATTGCGACCGGGCCAAGGACTTCCTGACAAAGCAGGGCCTGTCCTTCAAATCCACGCCCAGCGCTGCGGGCGAGGCGCTGGTGGTGAAGATCGGCGACCAGGAGCTCAAGGGTGCTTGGGACGTGAAGAAGGCCGAGGCGGTGCTGAAGACAACCGGCTATCCCGGACCGGCCGACAAGAACAAAGTCAACTACGGCATGACGCTGTTGATTCTTTTCATCATGATGGTTTACGTCACGATGGTGTACGGGCCGATCGCGGCCTTCCTGGTGGAGCTGTTCCCGACCCGCATCCGCTACACCTCGATGTCGCTGCCGTATCACATCGGCAATGGCTGGTTCGGCGGCATGCTGCCGCTGCTGGCCACGGCGATGGTCGCGGCCTCGGGCGACATTTACTACGGGCTGTGGTATCCGATCGTGGTTGCCGTGATCACCTTGGTGGTGGGTACCTTGTTCTTGCGTGAAACCAAGGACCGCGATATCCACCAGGATTGAGCGTATCCTCGACTGAAATCGACGGACGCCCGCCTCGCGCGGGCGTCCGCACTTTTGCATCGAGTGTCCGGCCTGCGGCGGAGTAAATCCCTTGCGAATCGCATTGCTGTCCGATGTCCACGCCAATGTCGAGGCCCTCTCGGCGTGCCTGAGTCACGCCAACGAACACGGTGCCGACCGTTTCGTCTTTCTCGGTGATCTGGTCGGGTACGGTGCCGATCCGGGCAAGGTTCTGGACATCGTGGTCCGGCACACGCGCGCCGGTGCCATCGCAGTCAAGGGCAATCACGACGAGGCCATTGCCAAGTCGGCCGGCTACTTCAACGAGGCGGCGCAGGCCGCACTCGAGCTGGCGCGCCAGTCGCTCAGCGCCGAGCACAAGCGCTTCCTCGTCGAGTTGCCGCTGGTGCATCGCGAGGGTGCGACTTGCTACGTCCACGCTTCGGCCGCCATGCCGGAGCGCTGGATCTACATCGACAGCCCGACGGCCGCCAAGCGCTGCGTCGAGGCGGCGCAGGCGACCTACACCTTCTGCGGTCACGTTCATGACCAGGTGCTCTACTTCGAGAACCCGAGCGGCCATATGTGCGAATTCCGGCCGACGCCGGGCACGCCGGTGCCGATGCGCAGCCATCGCCGCTGGCTCGCGATCGTCGGCTCGGTCGGGCAGCCGCGCGACCGCAATCCGAAAGCAGCCTACGCCCTGTTCGACCGCAGCCTCGAGCAAGTCACCTTCCATCGCGTCGCCTATGACGCGTCGGCCGCGGCAGACGCCATTCGACGCAGTGGCCTGCCCGAATCGCTGGCCTACCGCGTCGAGGCCGGAATCTAGGCCCGGTCGTCGTTGAAGGATCAACGTGCGACAGACCGTCCAACCCGGTGCCGTGATCGACGGTTTTTGTGTCGGCGAGCGCCTGCACAAAGGCGGCAACGGTTTCGTCTACGAGGTGACGGCTCCGCCCGGGGCCGACCCCGGCTTCCCGCTGGTGATGAAGGTGCCGGGCCTGGGCCAGGCGCAACCCACCATCGGCATCGAGAGCTTCGAGATGGAGCAGACAATCCTGCCGACGCTGACGGGCGCTTCCACGCCGCGCTACGTTGCTGCGGGCGACCTGACGCACACACCCTACATCGTGATGGAGCGGATCGAAGGTCGAGCGTTGGCCGATATCGCCGAGCAGGCGCCCTTGCCCGCCGATCAGGTGGCGCGCATCGGCGCCGCGTTGGCCGATGCCGTGCATGCGGTCCATGAGCAGCAGGTCAATCACCTCGACCTCAAGCCGGAGAACTTGATGCTGCGCTCCAACGGCCAGGCCGTGTTGCTCGATTTCGGCTTCGCCCGTCACGCCCGCTATCCCGACCTGCTGGCCGAGGAGAAGCACTTCGCCGCGGGCTCGGCACCCTATGTGTCGCCCGAGCAGTTGAAGAATGACCGCAGCGATCCCCGCAGCGATCTCTTCGCGCTCGGCGTGCTGCTGTTTCAACTGGCCACGGGTGAGCTGCCTTTCGGCGAGCCGGCCACCTATGCCGGCATGCGCGATCGCTTGTGGAAGGCGCCGATACCGCCACGCGCCGTCAACGACGCCGTGCCGCCCTGGCTGCAGGAGATCATCCTGCGCTGCCTGGCGCACGACGCCGCCGATCGATACCAATCGGCGGCGCACATTGCGTTCGATCTTCGCAATCCCGAGCAGGTGGCGCTCACGGCGCGCGCACAGCGCACCGAGCGTGCAGGCTTCCTGGCGCAGGCGAAGCGCTGGTGGCGCGCTCACGGCGTCATCGACGCGGCCCCGCGGCGCCGCGGCGACAGTGCACGGCAGGCGCCGATCATCCTGGTGGCGGTCGACACCGAGCACCCGGACGACGAGCGACAGCCGGCCCTTCAGGCGGCGACGCGCGAGCTGTTGAGGGTCAATCCCGAGTTCCGTCTGATCGGCGTTTCGGTGATCGGCGCTGCGCCGCTGGGCGAAGGTGCGAACCTGTTGGACACGGCCTCCGGGCGGCATCTCGAGCACAAGAGCCGTCTGCGCCGCTGGGTCGCGCCGCTGTGCCTGGCGCACTCGCGCGTGTCGCTGCATGTGCTCGAAGGCGCCAACGCGGCCGATGCCTTGCTCGATCTGGCGCGCGCCAACCATGTCGACCTGATCGTCCTGGGTGCGCCGCGACCCGATCAGCAAGCCTTCGGCTGGTGGCGATCGGTCGCATCGAGCGTGACCGCGAAGGCAAGCTGCTCGGTGCATGTGGTTCGCGTCCGCGAGGGGGCGCACGAGACCCGGGACCGCCAGTTGCCACCCCGTTGAGCGTATCCTGCTGCCGCGGCTGGTGGCGCGCCTGCCGGGCGGCCACATCGCAGCGGGAGGTTGGATGGAGAGCACCGATTTCGTCGTCAAGACCGCTGCGGGAACGGATGAGTTGAAGAGTCGCGCGCGCAAGCTGGCGCCACGCGTGCGCACGATGCTGATCATGATCGATGGCAGCCTCAGGGTCGAACAACTGGAGCAAGCGGCTGCAATGCTCGCGGTGCAGCCCGATTTTCTGGATTTGTTGTTGCGCCAGGAATTGGTTGCGCTGGTGCCCACCGTCGGCAAAGCCAAAGCCGCACCGGCGCGGCCGGAACCGTCCGAAGTCGATCGCTTTCGTGCGGCGCGGCGGTTCATGAACGACACGGTGGTCCACGCACTGGGCTTTCGCGCATTCTTCTTCACGCTGAAGCTCGAGAAGTGCTTCACGCGGGCCGACCTCGCAGCACTGCTGCCCGAGTACGACAAGGCGGTCGCCAAGGGCAGTGGCGAGGACGTGGCGCGCGTGCTGCACAAGCGCGCGCGCGAATTGCTCGAATAGCCGCCCGCGCTTGCTGACCACGCGCTGACAGCAACGTCGCGTGACGCTCGGGGTTTTCACGTCTGCCCGGCGGCCCGGCTCTCGGCCAATGTGCTGACCGTGGTGCAGTGGCGCGACGCGGTGCGCGTCTGCTCCCCACCTGCCGCGATTGCGAAAGAAGAAGGATGCCCAACACTCCTGGACGTGCCGAGTCCTGGCGCCACCACCTGCGATGGACGGGCCTGCTGCTGGTGCTGTGGCTCGGGGTCAGCTTCGGGGTGGCCGTGTTCGCACGCAGCCTGAGCTTCAGCCTGTTCGGATCGCCGTTCAGCATATGGATCGCAGGCCAGGGCGCGCTTTTGGTGTTCGTGCTCATCGTCTGGATCAACACGCGCATCGCAGGCGCCGAGGATCGCCGCGTCGAAGACTTGCCCGACGATCCGACATGAGCGTGTTCGAAAGCACCGACCGCCGCGGCAGCCAGGCGGTTTTCTCGCGGCGGCTGCTCAAGTTCTATGGTGCGCTGACACTGGCCTTCCTGTTGTTCATTGCGGCGATGGTGCAAGCCGAACGCATGCGCTTGCCCAAAGCCTGGATTGGCTTGATCTGCCTGCTGCTGCCGGTACTGGTGTACGCCGGCATCGGCATCATGAGCCGCACCAGTGACGCCGACGAGTACTACGTAGCCGGGCGCCGCGTGCCGGCCTTTTTCAACGGCATGGCCACCGCCGCCGACTGGATGAGCGCAGCCTCGTTCGTCGGCCTCGTGGGCACCGTCTATGTGTCCGGCTATGGCGGGCTGGCCTACGTGATGGGCTGGACCGGCGGCTTCTGCCTGGTGGCGCTGCTGATCGCGCCCTACCTCAACCGCTTCGGCCAGTACACGATTCCTGACTTTCTCGGCGCGCGCTTCGAGGGTCATCTGCCACGTCTGGTGGGCGCCGGTGCGGCCGTGCTGTGCTCGTTCACCTACGTCGTGGCACAGCTCTACGCGGTCGGGCTGATCACCTCGCGGCTGACCGGCCTGAGCGTCGAGGTCGGCGTGCTCGTCGGCCTCGGCGGCGTGCTGATGTGCTCGTTCCTCGGCGGCATGCGCGCGATCACCTGGACCCAGGTCGCGCAGTGCATCGTGCTGTTGATCGCTTTCATGCTGCCGGTGGTGTGGTTGTCGATCAAGCAGACCGGCATTCCCCTGCCGCACCTGGTGTTCGGAAGCCAGTTGCAGAAGGTGAGCGAGCGCGAGCACCAGATCCGCGACGATCCGCGCGAGCAGGAGGTGCGTGCCTTGCTGCGTCAGCAGGTGCTCGACTACGACGCCAAGTTGCGCGATGTGCCGCGTGCACTCAGCGCCGAGCGTGCCGCCGCGCAGGCGCTGGTGGTGCGGCTGGAGGCCAGCAATGCCGCGCTGGCCAGCATCCAGGGCGCCAACCGCGCACTCAACCGGATGCCACGCGACGCCGACGAGGCGCGTCGCCTCTGGACGGCGGCGCGCGAATCGGCCGAGTTGCGCTCCCAGCCGCTGGCGGGCATGCCGCCGCATGCGCAGGCCTATCGCGGTGATCCCGACGGCAATGCCAGCGAGCGCGCCGAGTTCCAGAGCGACCGCCGCAACTTCCTGGCTTTGATCTTCTGCCTGATGCTGGGTACCGCGGGCCTGCCGCACATCCTCACGCGCTGCTACACCACGCCATCGGCTCGCGCGGCCCGCGAATCGGTCGCCTGGTCGCTGGTGTTCATTTCGGTGCTCTACCTCACGGTGCCGGTGCTCGCGGTGCTGATCAAGCTCGAGGTCTTCAACACGCTCGTCGGCACGCCGCTGGACAAGCTGCCGGCGTGGATCGGCGCCTGGTCCAAGCTCAATCCGGGGCTGCTCTCGGCCGTCGATATCAACGGCGATGGCGTGCTGCAGCTCGGCGAGTTGCAGATCGACAGCGACATCTTCATGCTGATCACACCGGAGCTGGCCGGCATGCCCTATGCGGTGTCGGGCATCGTCGCCGCCGGCGGCCTGGCCGCCGCATTGTCCACGGCCGACGGCCTGCTGCTGACCATCGCCAGTGCCGTGACGCATGACTACTATCACCGCGTCGCGGCGCCGCGCGCGTCGGCGCAACGCCGGGTGGCGCTGTCCAAGTTGGTGTTGCTGGCCGCGGCCCTGATTGCCGCGAACCTGGCGGCGCTAAAGCCGGCCAATATCCTGTTCCTCGTCTCGGCGGCCTTCTCGCTGGCGGCGTCGGCGTTCTTCCCGGCCCTGGTGATGGGCATCTTCTGGAAGCGTGCCAACAAGTGGGGCGCGTCGGCCGGGATGCTGGCCGGCCTCGGCCTGGCGTCGTATTACATGGTCGTCACGCATCCATGGCTGCGCGGCGTGTTCGGCGTGCAGACGCCGCTGCAACTCTGGTGGGACCTGCAGCCCGTGGCGGCGGGCGTGTTCGCGGTGCCACTCGGCTTTGCGGTGATCGTCGTTGTCAGCCTGCTCACGCCGCCGCCGGGCGCGCAGGCCCTGGCCCTGGTCGACCGCCTGCGACTACCGGCGCGGCGGGTGGGCTGAAGTCCGTTACCGCGGCGCCCAGGAAGCGCAGCAGCCGCGCCGCCAGCGCCTCCGGCTGGTCGTGGTGCAGCATGTGGCCGCAGTTGGCCAGGGTCTCGCATTCGAGTTGCGGCACCACCGCCAGGCGGGCCTGGAATTCGCTGCGCGGGTAGCGCTGGCCCCACCACTTGCCGA
>JANOKY010000505.1:0-6637 GCA_031419635.1 Burkholderiales bacterium
TGGCGCCAGCCGGCCAAGTTTCGCGGCGACTCGCAGTTCAGCACCTGGCTGATCGGCATCGCGCGCAACAAGGTGCTGATGGCGTTTCGCTCGCGCAAACCCGACACCTTGCACGACGACCTCGACGATGTTGCCGAAAGCGTTGCCGCCGACGAGCCGGGCGCGTTCGAGATCCTGGCCCAGCAACAACGCCAGGCCGGCGTGCGCCACTGCATGGACAAGCTCTCGGCCGAACACCGCGAGTGCGTGCACCTGGTGTTCTTCGAAGGCATGCCGCTGGCCGAGGTGGCCGCCTTGCAGGCTTGCCCCGAGAACACGGTCAAGACACGTTTGTTCCACGCCCGCCAGAAACTGAAGAACTGCCTGAAGCTGCTGCTGCAGCGTGAAGGCGGCGACGACAGCCTCGCCGGAGCCATGCCATGAAAACCAGATTCGACGAACTGTTGCCCTTCTACGTCAACGGCACGCTGTCCGACACCGACCGCAGCTGGTTCGACGGCTATGTGCGCGAGCACCCTCAGGCCGCCGCCGAGCTGCACTGGTGCAAAACGCTGCAGACCCAGATTCGCGACGACCTGCCGCCCGTGTCCAGCGAGGTCGGCATGGAGCGCGCGCTGAAGCGCATCCGCAGTGAAGACCCGGCACCGCAGGCCGTGCGCCGCGCCGCAACGCCGACGACAGCCGAGCGGCTGCGCGACTGGTTCGCCTCGCTGGTGCCGCAGCCGATGCTGCGCCCGGCCTTTGTCGGTGCATTGGCGGTGGTGGCCCTGCAGACGGTGGTCATCGTCCAGATGGCCGGCAACAGCGACGACGATGCCGGCCAGATGCGCGCCATTCCCGGCAAGACCGTCGTCGAGCAGGGGCCCTACCTGAAAGTCAATTTCAAGGGCGAGGCCCGCGAAGCCGACATCCGCATGCTGCTGGTCGAAGTGCACGGCAGCCTGGCCGCGGGGCCGGGCCAGCTCGGTGACTATTACGTGCGCATTCCGGCCCCGCAACTGGCCGCGGTCAGCGACAAGTTCAAGGCCAGCGCGATCGTCGATGCGGTGGCGGTGGTCGACGCGCTGCCGGCGCGGCCCTGACGCGCATCACGATGGACCTCGACCGCCGACGCCTCTGTGCCGCTGCACTGCTGGCCTGCGCTGGCGCCCACGGCCGGGCTGCGACCCTGCCGGCCGCGCCGGCAGCCTCCGGCGCCGCCGACGAGCGCCAGGTGGCGCTGGTAATCGGCAATGCGGCCTACCGTGTCGGAGCGCTGAAGAACCCGGTCAACGATGCGCAGGCCGTGGCGGGCGCGCTGCGCGGGCTGGGCTTCGAGGTCGCATTGCGCGAGAACACCTCGCTGCGCGACATGATCGAGGCCTTTCGCCAGTTTTCGCTGTCGGCCCGCACCGCCCGTGTGCGCGTGGTGTTCTACGCCGGGCACGGGGTGCAGGTGAAGGGGCGCAACTACCTGTTGCCGGTGGACACTGAGATCCGGGGCGAAGATGAAGTGCCGGCGAAAAGCGCCGACCTCAACGAACTGCTGGAGCGGCTGGGCGGGATGCAGCAAGGCATCAACATCGTGATCCTCGACGCCTGCCGCAACAACCCGTTCTCGGGCGCGGTGGTCGTCGGCCCCGACGGCCGGCGCCTGAAGTTTCGCGGCGCCACGCCCGCGGGTCTGGCGCCGGTCGAGGCGCCGCTCGGGTCGATGGTCGCCTTCTCGACCGCGCCCGGTGGCGTGGCCCTGGACAACCCGAGCGAAAAGAACAGCCTGTACACCAAGCACCTGCTCGGGTTCATGCAGTCGCCCGGCCTGCCGGTGGAAATGCTGTTCAAGCAGGTCCGCCTGTCCGTCGCCCGCGAGACCGGGCGGGTCCAGGTGCCCTGGGAAAGCTCGAGCCTGACCGGCGACTTCTGCTTCCGGCTGGGCCCGCAAGGCAATTGCAGCGCTGGGCGCTGAGCGTCGCGCTCGCGCCGTGGCTGACATGCGAGGACATTGAACCGTCGACGGACTCGGTGCAACTCAAAGGTGTCTTCACACCACCTTTCAGGAGCACTCGATGACCACCTCGATCAAGACCCGCGCAGCGGCCCTCCTGGCGTCGATCTGCATGACCCTGGCGACCGTCTACACCGTCGCCGACTACGCCTATCCGCAAGCCCCGGCGGTCCAGCTCGCCTCCACTGCGCGCTGAACGCCACCCCCGATCCAAGGAGCCCGCACCATGAACGCCACCGCCATGACGACCCAGCCTTCTGCCCAGTTCGAACTGCGCTTTTGCTCGCTGTTCGACGAAGGGCGTGGGCTGTCCTTCCCCTGCAATGCCGCCGGCCACGTCGACATCGATGCGCTGAGCAGCCGCGCCCGACTGAACTATCTGTACGCCCGCACGGTGATCGGTCGCGAGTTCTTCATGCCTGCCGTGCAGCCTGACATCACGCTGCACTGATCGGCCGCGCGCCCGGCAACAGCGGTACCATCAACGCACTCTTTGTGCATGCAGCAAACGGGCCCCACGCGATGCTCACGCTCCGCAACCTGCTGCCCTTGTGCGCGCTCGCGCTGGCGGCCTGTGTGGCGACGCCACCGGCGCCGGCAACTGGGGTGACCACGGCGCCCACCGAGGCACCCCGCGCGCGCAGCATCCGCGGCGACGGCGCATGCCCGCCGGAGTTCTCGGGCAGCTGCTACCCGGTGTGGTTCGGCACCAACCGCAAGCTGCTCGATGCTGCCGACCCGGGCAAGGGATTCGGGGCCGAGGTCGACGACCGCATCCACTTCGGCAAACGCATCGTGCGCATCCCGTCGAGCCACCGCCCCGGCGAGCTGGAGTCGCCGCTGTGGCGGCGGTTGCTGCTGCAGGTCGACGACCGCATCACCGTCGACCCGGCGACCGTGATGGCCGCCGACGCGTTTGCGCGCGACGTGCGCAAGTTCATCGCCGGTCTCGACCCGGCCGACCGCAACGTGCTGGTCTACATCCACGGCTTCAACACCTCGTTCGACGAGGCCACGCGCCGGGCCGCGCAACTGGGCTTCGACCTCAAGGTGCCAGGCATCACGGTGCTCTATAGCTGGCCCTCGCGCGGCAGCGTCAGTGCGTATTTCAGCGACCAGTCGGCCATCGAAGCCAGCGAGGCCCATATCGCCGAGTTTCTGGTCGCCGTGTCGGCGCTCGCCGACCGCGGCAAGGTGCACATCATTGCCCACAGCATGGGCAACCGCGGCCTGCTGCGCGCGATGCACCGGGCCACCGCGCAAGCAGCGCTGCGCAGCGGCACGCGCTTCGGCCAGATCTTCCTGTCCGCGCCCGACGTCAGCACCAGCCTGTTCAAGCAGTTGGCCAGCGTCTACCCGCAGATCGCCGAGCGCACCACGCTGTATGTCGCCGACCAGGACAAGGCGCTGGCCGCGCTCGAATGGGTGACCGAGGGCGGCCGCGCCGGCGGGGCGCCGCCGGTGCTGGTGCTGCCGGGCATCGACACCGTGCGCGTGCGTGGCTCCAGTCTGTTCCGGCTCGGCCACAGTTATTTCGCCGAGGAGCCCGATGTGCTGCGCGACATACGGGCCCAGTTGCAATGGCACGAATCGCCCGAGCGGCGGCGGGTGCGCTTTGGCTGGCCGGTGCCCGATGACTCGCCGGGCGCGGTCGGCGCCTGGGTGATCGGCCGGTAGGGCGCCCGACGGCGCTGCCGCCGGCCCAGGCTCAGTTGCGCGAGCTGCCGAACCAGGAGTCGTTGGTTGCGACCGGGTGCGTGCGGCTGACGATCAGGCCGCCCTGCAAATACAGCGCGTTGAGCAGGCGCATTGCGCGGCCGCGGTTCAGGCCGGGCCACTCCGACATCTCGCGCAGGTTGGCGCTTTCGCGGTGCAGGCGGTTCACCGCGGCCTGCACCACGCCGGTCAGAACCACTTCGCGCAGGTTCATGCCCAGGGCCACGCGGTAGGCGGCGGGGCCGGCGATCTCGGGCAGCAGTTGCTCGCGTGAGCCGCGCATCGCCAGCTCCCAGGTCACGGGCCCCAGCGGCTGGTACAGGTGCGGCTCGCCGACCAGCGCGGCCTCGGGATCGCCGGGCGGGCGCAGCACGGCAGGCTCGACGCGAAGCACCTGCAGGTCCGACAGGCGCTGGGCCAGGAACTCATGCATCGGCAGCGGGCAATGGGCCAGGCGCTCGGTCGGGAACACGGTGAGCGGTACCACGCGCAGGCCGCATTGCATATAGACCGCCAGCGAACGCGCATGGCGCACGCAGGCGGCGAGCACTTCGAGCAACTCGGTGTGGCGGCCGTCCTGCTCGAAGCGCAGCAGGTCTTGCAGCAGCGAAGGGTTGAGCGACGACAGCCGGGTCAGCGATTCGTCGGCGCCCTCGCGCTTCAATTCGTCGAGGTAGCGCTGAAAGGCGCTCACGCGCATCAGTTCGGGCTCGCCCAGCGGCAGGGTGGATTCAAACGTCACTCAGGACAACTCCGGCGAGAGAGCCTCGTTACCATTTGTAGTGCGCCTATGGTACGCGGCCCGTGCCTTCGGCGCAGCCCCCCGATCGCCGGTGCTGCGCAACGCGTCGCGGGCCTCGCGCAGGGCGCGCCACAGCTTGGCGTCCTGCGAGGTGGCGAAGTTGATGCGCATCAGCGTGCTCGGCCGCGGCACCGCATGGAACAGGCTGCCCGGTGCGAGCAGCCAGCCTTGGCCGTGCAGGTGGGTGGACAAGCGGTCGACATCGACGCCGGTCTCGACCCAGCCGAACAAGCCCTGCGGCGGCGCCGCGAACGAGAACCCGGCCTCTTCGGCCAAGCGCACGCAGCGCTGGCGCGCCGCGTTCAGGCGCGTGACCACGCGCTCGGCGTGCCGCCGCAACGTGCCCTGCTCGAGCGTGATGGCCAGCGCGCGCTCGGGCAGCGCGGGCGTGGCCAGCGCGGTCAACAGCTTGCGGTCGATGACGCGCTCGACCAGCGCCGGTGACGCGGCCAGGAAGCCAACGCGCCAACTGGGCGTCAGGATCTTCGAGAAGCCCGAGACGTAGACCGTGCGCTGCAACTGGTCCAGCGCGGCCAGCCGCGGCGCCTGCATCGGCGCCAGCCAGGCATAGGTGTCGTCTTCGACAATCGTCAGGTCATGCGCTTCGGCCAGCTTGAGCAACTCGTGCGCGGCGGCCAGTGCCAGCGTGGCGCCGGTCGGGTTGTGCAGCACCGACACGGTGATGTAGACACGCGGGCGGGCACTGCTCTGCAGCAGGCGGCGCATCACTGACAGGTCGGGCCCGGCCGGGCCGCGCGGCACCGGGGCCAGCTTCACGCCCATCTGCGTCAGGCGTGCGAACTCGACGGCCCAGCCGGGCTCGTCGACCAGCACCGTGTCGCCAGGGGCCAGCAGCAGCCGCGAGACGAGATCCAGCGCCTGCGTCGCCCCGGCGGTGGTGACGATCTGCTGCGGCCCGGCAGCGATGCCCAACTGGCCCAGCCGCAGCGACAGCGCCGCGCGCAACCGCGCGTCGCCGGCCGGCTCGCCGTAGCGCAGGCTGGCCGGGTCGTGCGTGTCCTCGCTCATCGCCCGGCGCATCGCGCTGTGCAGCAGCGGCAGGTCGAGCCAGTCGGGCGGCAGCGTGCCGGTGCCGGGCGACGGCGACTTGCCGCGCTGGTGCTCGAACATGCCGCGCATCAGCGTGGTCACGTCGTGCGGCGGCGCGCTCGCGGGCGCGCTGCCGCGTTGCAAACCCGGTGCGGCCGGCAGGCCGGCGCGCACGAAGAAGCCGCGCTGCTGGCGTGCTTCAACCAGGCCCTGGGCTTGCAGCAGGTCATAGGCGGCGACCACGGTGCTGGGCGCCAGCGCGTGGCGTCGGGCTGCGTCGCGCACCGAAGGCAGCCGCGCGCCGGCAGCCAATGCGCCGCCGCGGATGCGGTCGGCGTAGTGGCCCGCGAGCTGCTCGGCCAGCGAGGCCAGCGCGCCGCGCTGCAACGCCGGTTCGGCAGGGAGGCGCGGGGTGCGGCTCATCTGTATTGGTGACGTGAGAGACACAGAGGATGGCAAGGAGCGGCAAAGTGTACTGCCGCTGTGCTGTTCCGCAAGCCTAGACTGGGCCCTGGCGTCCCGCGCCCAGCGCAATCGGGAATGTCAGGTTCCCTTTACGAGATCACCATGCACATCGCCATCCTGACCTTCCAAGGTTTCAACGAACTCGACTCGTTCATCGCCCTGGGCGTGCTCAACCGCATCAAGAAGCCCGGCTGGCGGGTGACGCTCTCATGCCCGTTGCCGAGCGTGACATCGATGAACGGCGTCACCATCAACGCGCAGTCCAGCCTGGCCGATGCGCGCGCTGCCGATGCGGTCATTATCGGCAGCGGCATGCAGACCCGGGAGATCGTCGATGACCCGGCTCTCATGGCGCAGCTCACGCTGGACCCGGCGCGCCAGTTGATCGGGGCCCAATGTTCCGGCACGCTGGTGCTGGCCAAGCTCGGGTTGCTCGGCACGGTCCCCGCGTGCACGGACCTCACCACCAAGCCTTGGGTGCAGGCGGCGGGCGTCGAGGTGCTCACTCAGCCCTTCTACGCCCGAGGCAACATTGCCACTGCGGGCGGATGCTTTGCGTCGCAGTACCTTGCCGCCTGGATCATTGCCCGAACCGAGGGCGTCGACGCGGCGGGCCACGC
>JANOKY010000506.1:0-4918 GCA_031419635.1 Burkholderiales bacterium
AGGAAGTCATCGGCTTCGCCGGTGTCGCCCGACCAGCCGCTCATGTAGATGTTGTGCTCGCCGTTGTTGGCGCGCTTCAGGTACTCGCCCCACTCGTAGCTCTTGATCGCGACCTTGACCCCAATGCGGGCCCAGTCCTGCTGGATCATCTGCGCCATCAAGAGGCCGTTGGGGTTGGTCGGGCGCGAGATCGGCAACGCCCAGAGGTCGACTTCCAGGCCCTTGCCATAGCCGGCCTGGGCCAGCAGGGCTTTCGCGCGCACCGGGTCGAACTCGTTCTTCAGCGTGGCGTTGTAGCCGGCAATGGCCGGCGGGAAGGCGCTCACTGCCTGCATCGCATCGCCGCGCGGGAACAGCACTTTGAACAGTGCATTGCGATCGACCGCGATATCGAGCGCCTCGCGCACGAGGCGGTTGTCGGTCGGCGCCTTCTTCATGTTGAAGGACAGGTAGGAGATGTTCAGCGCCTGCTTTTTCAGGATCTGCACTTCGCTGCGGCGGTCCAGCGCGCCGATGTCGATATCGCGCAGCGCGGCGGCGATGTGGCACTCGCCGGCCGCCATCTTCTGCACACGCACACTTGGCTCGCGGCTGATGGCGAAGATGAGTTGCGAGGTCTTCTGCGGCGCGCCCCAATAAGCTTCGTGCGGCAGCATGCGCACCACATCGTCTTTCTTGTACGACTTGAACTTGAATGGCCCGGTGCCGACTGGGCGGTTGTTGATGGTGTTGGCCTGCCCCGTGGCCAGCAGTTGCGCGGCGTACTCGGCCGAGTGAATGCCGGCGAAGGACATCGCGAAGTAGGTCTGGAAGGTGACGTTCGGCGACTTCAAGCGAAAGCGCACCGTGTAGTCATCGAGCCGGTCGATGCCCTCGATCATGTCGGCCAGGCCCAGGCTTTGCGGGTAGACGAAGGTGGCCGGGAAGGCGCGGTTGAAGGGCGTCTTCGGATCGATCAGGCGGTTGAAGGTGAACAGCACATCGTCGGCGCTGAACTCGCGCGTGGGTGTGAAGTACGGCGTGGTGTGGAACTTCACGCCGCGACGTAGCGTGAAGGTGAAAGTCTTGGCGTCGGGTGCGACCACCCACGCAGTCGCAAGCTGCGGCTCGAGCGCGGTGCCGCCGCGCACGAAGCCGATCAGGCCCTGGAAGATCTGCGAAGTGACATTGCTGGTGCTGGCGCTGTCCCACAGGCTCGGGTCGAAACCTTCGGGGCTGGCGTCGGCGCAGAACACCAGCGGCTTGGCCGCGGGCGCCGCCGCCAGCGCCGCGCCGCCCAGCAGCGCCAGCAATGCACACAAGCCCATGCGACACATCATGTTGCATCGATCATAGCCACCCGCGCCGCTGCTACGCTCGCGCCGCGATGATCACGACGACGCAAAGCGCCCGGCGAATCGCAGCGCTGCTGTTCGCCGCCGCCGTGCTGCTGTTGGCCGGATGCGCGACCCGTGCGCCAACTACGTCACCCGTCAATGGCCCCGAGGCGCGGCCACCACCCGACCTGATGCAAGTACCCGATGCGCAGCCCGTGCTCGAGCCGATCCGCTCCGGCGGCCCGAACAAGCCCTACGCAGTGCTCGGCGAAACCTACCAGCCGCTGCCGGCCGAGGCGCCGCTCAGCGAGCAGGGCCTGGCCTCGTGGTACGGGCGCAAGTTCCACGGCCGGCGCACCGCCAGCGGCGAGCTCTACAACATGTACGCGATGTCGGCGGCGCACCGCACGCTGCCGCTGCCGAGCTATGTGCGCGTGAGCAACCCGGCCAACGGCCGCACGGTGATCGTGCGCGTCAACGACCGCGGCCCGTTCATCAAGGGCCGCATCATCGACCTGAGCTACACCGCCGCCCTCAAGCTCGGCGCGCTCGGCGGTGTGACCGCCGTGCAGGTCGAACGCATCACGCCCGAAGACATCCGCCGCAGCGCGTGGCAAGCGCCAGCGCCCGTGGCGCGGGTCATCGATGGCGACGAGCCCCCGACACAGCCCACGGCCAACCCGCGCGGCTTCTGGATCCAGCTCGGCGCCTTCCGCGACCGCCAGGCTGCCGAGCAATTGCAAAGCCAGGCCGGGGCCGCGGTCGAGGGCATCGCACCGATGCTCGCAGTGTTCAACGAGCAGTCGCTGTACCGCGTGCAAGCCGGGCCCTTCGCCAACCGCAACGAAGCACAGCGCGCGGCCGAGCGCGTGCGCGAGAAACTGCTGCTGGTGGCTGTGCTGGTCGAGCGCCGCTAAAACGGGACCCACTCCGAGCGTGCGGCGGCTTGCGGCCCATTGCGGACGATCGCGTTCGGTGCTTGTTGTCGAGGGTTGGTGGTGCGCCATCGAGCCATGGATACCAAGAGTTACCGCGTGCCCCCTCGAAAGGGGCCCCAACAGTTAGGGCTGCCTGCGCGGCGCATCGGTGCCTACAGTGCCCCCACGCCGAACCCCTGCTTCGGTGACGGGAGAACAGCGCATGGCCAAGCCATCCACCAAGGCACCGGGCAAGGCCCGCGCGATGTCGCTGCACATCGGCCTGAACGCCGTCGACCCCAAGGCCTACGAGGGCTGGAGCGGGCCGCTGGCAGCGTGCGAATTCGATGCCAACGACATGGCGGCGATCGCCAAGGCCAAAAGCATGGCCGTGGCCAAGCTGCTGACCAAGGCCGGCACGCGCAAGGCCGTGCTGGCGGGCCTGCGCGGCGCGGCGGCCAAATTGAGCAAAGGCGATCTGTTCTTCCTCACCTACTCCGGCCACGGCGGCCAGGTGCCCGATGTTTCGGGCGAAGAGGACGACAAGCAGGACGAAACCTGGTGCCTGTACGACGGCCAGTTGATCGACGACGAGTTGTACTTCGAGCTCGGCAAGTTCGCCGCCGGGGTGCGCATCCTGGTGCTGTCGGACAGTTGCCACTCGGGCACCGTCACGCGCGCCAGGCCCTCTTCGTCGTCCGCGCCACCACCGGGCATGCGCAGCAAGTTGATGCCCGCCGACGTCGGCCTGCGCGTGTACGAGAAACACCAGGCCTTCTACGACGGCTTGCAGGCCGATGTGGCTCAAGCCGCGGGCAAGGCCAGCATCACCGACCCCGACGCGGTGCTGTCGACGCTGTCGGTGCAAAGCGGGCGCATCAACGCCATCACGAAGAAATTCCGCGCCGCGGCGATCCTGATCTCGGGCTGCCAGGACAACCAGACCTCGCTCGACGGCGACCACAACGGCGCCTTCACCGGCCGCCTGCGTGAAGTCTGGAACAGCGGCAAGTTCAAGGGCAACCATGCCCTGCTCCATGCCACCATCAAGGCCGGCATGCCGGCCAGCCAGACGCCCAACCTGTTCCTGCTCGGCAGCGCTGCGGCCTTCGTGGCGCAGACACCGTTCACGGTGTGACCGCGGTGTGAGCACGCCGGGCCGCCCCAAGTGCGAACGCTCCCGCCCGGCGGGACCGGCGGCAGGCCGCAGGGTGCACCAGTGACCGCGGCGCGCATCTTCATCAGCTACCGCACCAGCGATGGGGCGGACAAGGCCACCACGCTGGCGCGCGATCTGGGCGAGGTGTTCGGCGACGCGCAGGTATTCATCGACAAGGAAGACCTGCCCGCGGGCCGGCCCTGGCGTGCTGCCATCGACGCGGCGCTGGACCAGCAGCCCTTGCTGTTGGTGCTGGTGACGCCCGACACCTTCGGCGGACGCAACGCCGCGGGCAGCCTGCGCATCGACGATACCGCCGACCCGGTGCGCCGCGAAGTCAGCGAAGCGCTGGCGGCCGGCGCCCAGGTGATTCCGCTGCTGGCCGACGGCATGGACAAGCTGCCCGAGGGCCTGCCGCCACCGCTGGGTGGCCTGGGCGAATGCACCTGGCGCCGCCTGCGCGCCTACGACTGGCGCAACGACCTTGCGCGCCTGGTGGCCGACCTGGACGCGGCCGGCGTGCCGCGCCTGGCACCGCTGGCCGACCGCCGCCGCACCACCGACCGCCTGCGCCGCGCCGCGCTGGCCGCCGTTGCGCTGCTGGCGGTGGCGGCGCTGGGCAGTTGGTGGTGGTTTGGGCCGCGCGCGGCGCAATTGGCCCGTGACGTCAGCGGCGCCTGGACCGTGCGCGTCGTCCCGCCCGCCAACGAGGCCGGCTCGCGGCTGGACCGCGTGCTGCTGCAGCTCACGCAGCAGGGCGAAGACGTGAGCCTGATCAGCCGCCCGATCGACATCACGCAAGACCCGGCCTGGCAAGGCTTTGCGCAGGGCTGGTTGCAGCGCTTCGACCAGAAACTCGAGCGCGTGGTCTGGCGCGGCAAGGGCAGCGCGCGCCAGGAAAGTGGCCAGCCGATGCGCCTGGACATCGCGCTGTCGGTGCAGACCGAAGCCGGCAGCGCGGCAATGGAGACCGGCAACCTGCAAGCCCAGGCTGATGCCAGCGGCCAGCGCCTGACCGGCAGCCTGCGCATGAGTGGCGAAGACGCCGAGCGCAGCTTAGAGATGCAACGCGGCCATTGATCGCAAGAGGCACCGCATGCTGATGATCCGCAATCACAGCCTAGCGGGCGAGCCGGTCGCCTACCGCGCCGCGCCCCACGCCAGCTTCGACAGCGTCGCGCCCGCGCTGGCGCAAGGCGCGCTGCTGCGCCGGGTCGAGCTCGGTGACCGCTGGAGCAAGATCGACAGCGAGGGCGGCAGCGATGTCGAAGGCTGGGTCAACAACCGCTTCATCGTGCGCTTGACGGATGCGCCGCGTTTGCTGGTTGGGCGGTCGCGTGCGGTGCCGGTGAAGGGGGTGAAGAAAGTCGCCCGGAAGAAAACGCCCTCTCCCCAACCCTCTCCCACGGGGAGAGGGAGGAAGACCTGATGAACGCTGACACCTTGCCGGGCCAGTTGTTGATGGTCTATGTGTTGGCCACGGTGTTGGCCGCGTTGCTCGGCGCCGGGCTGGGCTGGCGCTACCG
>JANOKY010000507.1:0-2163 GCA_031419635.1 Burkholderiales bacterium
CGTCCGCAATGACCACCACGCGGCGCGTCAGGACGGCTCGACCCGCCGCAGAGTCGTGGCTCGCAGGCCGGGGAAACAGGCTGCCCATCGCCTCGACGCCGCGGGGGTCGACGATGGCCATCGCCGCGACGTGCAGGCGCGAGCCGTCGTAGCTGAGGACATTCGCCGAGCGCGCGCCGCACAGCTTCAGCGCCGCCGTGGCGATGGTCTGGAACACCGGCTGCGCATCGGAGGGCGAGCGTGAAATGACGCGCAGGATCTCGGCCGTGGCGGCCTGCTGTTCGATCGCCTGGGCCAGCTCCCTGCTGCGCAACGCCAGCGTGGATTCGATCGCCGCCGTCGCGGCGGATTCGGCCGCGCGCGATGCGGGCAGGGGGCTGCGATGCTGAGTCATGTCACTTGGGGGCCAGAGCCGCCGCCAACATACACCGCCGATCGGTCGGTGCCAAGCGAGCAGCCGAAGTGCATCGACCGACCTGGCGGTGCACCCGCCCATCGACAGCACTCGCGCGTGTTTTAGACCCGGCCCGCGCGCCCGCGCCGCAGCGCCGCCAGCGCCGCGAACCAGCGCGCTCCGTCGCCGAAGAAGAGCAGCCAGCAGGCGGCGATTTCCAACACGATGCAAACCGCGTCGATGAGCCCCAGTACGGGCGAGCGCAGGAAGTCGTCGCTGATCTCGCCGCCGCCGAGCCACCAGCCCAGCACCAGGTAGGCGAGCATGCCCCAGCGCGCCCAGAGCTTGCCGCGCAGCAGCTCCAGGGTCAGCCAGATCGTCAGGCCACCGAAGACGACGATGGCGCCGAGGGTGAAGGCCCAGGGCACCGCCGGATCATCCGGGCGTGGCGGGCGTATGCCCGGCAGCATGCTGACCAGGCCCAGCGCCAGCGAGGCCATGATCAACTGGCAGGCCAGGCGCACGGCCCGCGGCATCGGTGGCCGCGCGGTGTTCACGTCGGCCACGTCGGCGCCAGGCGGTGCGTAGGGGTTGGGTGTCATGTGAGCGGGATCGTAACCGCGGGGTGCGTACAGTGGCCCACCCTTTGGGAGACGCGCATGAAGACCTACGCCATTGCCAGCATCCCTGGTGACGGCATCGGCAAGGAAGTGATTCCTGCCGGCCAGCAAGTGATGCAAATGCTGGCTGAAGGCAGCGGCGGCTTTGCCTTCACCTTCGAGAATTTCGGCTGGGGCGGCGACTGGTACCGCACCCATGGCGAGATGATGCCGGCCGACGGCCTGGACGCGCTGCGCCGCAAGGACGCGATCCTTTTCGGCTCGGCCGGTGACCCGCAGATCCCTGACCACATCACGTTGTGGGGCCTGCGCCTGAAAATCTGCCAGGGCTTCGACCAGTACGCCAATGTGCGGCCGACGCGCATCCTGCCCGGCATCGACGCGCCGCTGAAGCGCTGCAGGACGGAAGACCTGAACTGGGTCATCGTGCGCGAGAACTCGGAGGGCGAGTACGCGGGAATCGGTGGCCGCGCGCACCAGGGGCATCCGATCGAGGTCGCCACCGACGTGTCGATGATGACCCGTGCGGGGGTCGAGCGCATCATGCGTTTCGCCTTCAGGCTGGCGCGGTCGCGGCCACGCAAGCTGCTGACCGTGGTGACCAAGAGCAATGCCCAGCGCCACGCGATGGTGATGTGGGACGAGATCGCAGCGCAGATCGCACGCGAGTTCTCCGACGTGACCTGGGACAAGGAACTGGTCGATGCGATGACCGCGCGCATGGTCAACCGGCCGGCGTCGATCGACACCGTGGTCGCCACCAACCTGCATGCCGACATCCTCAGCGACCTGGCCGCGGCGCTGGCCGGCAGCCTGGGGATCGCGCCCACCGCCAACCTCGACCCGGAGCGCCGCTACCCGTCGATGTTCGAGCCGATCCACGGCTCGGCCTTCGACATCATGGGCCTGGGCCTGGCCAACCCGATCGGTACCTTCTGGTCCTGCGTGATGCTGCTCGAGCACATCGGTGAGCCCGCCGCCGCCGCGCAGTTGATGCAGGCCATCGAGCAGGTCACCGCTGACCCGGCCCTGCACACGCGCGACCTCGGCGGCACGGCCACCACGGCGCAGGTAACCGCGGCGGTGTGCCGACTACTGGCCAACCCGGTGGCGCGGGGCGCGGCCTGAGGCCATCATTCGCCCACTGCA
>JANOKY010000508.1:0-2278 GCA_031419635.1 Burkholderiales bacterium
TTTCTCGATGATCCCGGCGCGCGCGGCCTGATGGTCGAGTGCGGCCTTGACGTAATGGATGAACAGTGGGTGTCCGTCCCAGGGCGTGCTCTTGAACTCGGGGTGGAACTGGACGCCGACGAACCAGGGGTGCACCTCGGGCGGCAACTCGACCATCTCGGTCAGCTTCTCGCGCTGGGTGATGGCGCTGATGACCAGGCCGGCCTGCTGCAGCCGCTCGAGATAGCGCTCATTGGCCTCATAGCGGTGGCGGTGGCGTTCGTTGACGACGTTGCCGTAGATGTGATGCGCCAGCGAGCCGGGTTTGACGTCGGAGCTTTGCGCGCCCAGGCGCATCGTGCCGCCGAGGTCGGACTGGGCGTCGCGCTTCTGGATCGTGCCGTCGCGGTCTTGCCATTCGTCGATCAGCGCGATCACTGGATGCGGCGTGGCGGGGTCGAACTCGGTCGAGTTGGCGCCCGCCAGGCCGGCCAGGTGCCGCGCCACTTCGATCGTCGCCACCTGCATGCCCAGGCAGATGCCGAGGTAGGGCAGCTTGTGTTCGCGGGCGTACTGCGCGGCCAGGATCTTGCCTTCGACGCCGCGCTTGCCGAAGCCGCCGGGCACCAGCACGGCGTCGTATTTCGCGAGCTGCGCAACACTCTTCTCGTCGAGCGTCTCCGAGTCGACGTAGTCGATCTTCACCCGCGCATGGTTGTGGATACCGGCGTGGCGCAGCGCCTCGTTGAGCGACTTGTAGGAGTCCGACAGGTCGGTGTACTTGCCGCACATCGCAATCGTGACTTCGCGCGCCGGGTGCTCGACTTCGTGCACCAGGCGATCCCAGCGGCGCAGGTCGGCGGGCTTGGTCAGCAGTTGCAGCTTCATGCAGATCTGCTCGTCCAGGCCCTGCTCGTGCAGCATGCGCGGCACCTTGTAGATCGTGTCCACATCCCACATCGAGATCACGCCGTGCGGCAGCACGTTTGTGAAGAGGGAAATCTTCTCGCGCTCCTCGTCGGGAATCGCGCGGTCGGCGCGGCACAGCAGCACGTCGGGCTGGATGCCGATCTCGCGCAGCTTTTGCACAGTGTGCTGGGTCGGCTTTGTCTTCAGCTCGCCGGCCGCAGCGATCCACGGCACGTAGGTCAGGTGGACGAAGGCGGTGTTGCTCGGCCCCATCTTCAGGCTCATCTGGCGCACGGCTTCGAGGAAGGGCAGGGACTCGATGTCGCCCACCGTGCCGCCGATTTCGACGATCGCCACATCGACCTTGGTGGAGTCGGCGCCTCGGCGCACGAACTCCTGGATCTCGTTGGTCACATGCGGAATCACCTGCACGGTCTTGCCTAGGTAATCGCCGCGACGCTCCTTCTCCAGCACCGACTTGTAGATCTGGCCGGTGGTGAAGTTGTTGCTGCGCTTCATCCTGGTCGTGATGAAGCGCTCGTAGTGGCCGAGGTCGAGGTCGGTTTCGGCGCCGTCGTCGGTGACGAAAACCTCGCCATGCTGGAACGGGCTCATCGTGCCCGGGTCCACATTGAGGTACGGGTCGAGCTTGATCAGGGTGACCTTGAGGCCGCGCGATTCGAGGATCGCCGCCAGGGACGCCGACGCGATGCCCTTGCCGAGGGAGGACACGACACCGCCGGTGACGAAGACAAATTTGGTCATGTCATGCGCCATTCGTGTCGGCGTGGCCGCAGTTCACGAATGCCGTGCTCGTAAAGCGCGATTATATCGAGGGGGTTTGGGGCGCCCGGTCGAATCACCTGTCGCGCGCTGCCGGGCGGGCGGTGCGATGGGCCTTCGGCGGCCGCCCAAACAACTTGTTCTTCGCCGACTCGGTGATCGAAAGCACGCACGGGTGCGTGATGCGCCTCTCGACCGAGATGGCGAAGAACTCGTCCACCACGCCGGTCGCAACACCGAGGCTCTTGACGTTGAATCGTTTCTGAATCTCAGCCGCCAGAACCGTGGGGCCGACGAAGATGCCTGCGCCATGGCGGCCGAACTCCTTGGCCAGCGCGCTGTCGTCGAACTCGCCGACGACTCGCGGGTGCAAGGAGCGGGCCTGAAACCAGGCTCGCAGACGCCGCCCGAGCATCGAGTCCTCGGCCGGCATCAACAGCGGTGCGCCGTCGAGGCAGCGCGGGAAAGCCCCCGCCAGGGTCTCGAGCAAGACCGGCGTTGCGAAAAAGCTCACCTCGGAGGTGCCGAGCTGATGGTTGAAGGCCCGCACGCTGACCGATGAAGGGATCGGTGCGTCGGCGATCACCAGATCGAGCCGGTGCAGGGC
>JANOKY010000509.1:0-2853 GCA_031419635.1 Burkholderiales bacterium
CCGTCTACCCGCACGAGCCGCGACGCGACTGGCACGGTGCCCTGCACACCCTGGCTCAGCTCGTCGCAGCCCATGGCGTGAACCTGATCGCCATCGGCAACGGCACCGCCAGCCGCGAGACCGACAAGTTGGCCGGCGAGGTGATCGCACTGGTGCTCAAACACGCCCCCCGCACACTGCTGCAAAAGGTCATCGTCAGCGAGGCCGGCGCCTCGGTGTACTCGGCCAGCGAGGTCGCCAGCCTGGAGTTGCCCGAGATCGACGTCAGCCTGCGCGGCGCGGTCAGCATCGCGCGGCGGCTGCAGGATCCGTTGGCGGAGTTGGTGAAGATCGACCCCAAGAGCATCGGCGTCGGCCAGTACCAGCACGACGTGAATCAGGGCGGGCTGGCACGCTCGCTCGATGCCGTGGTCGAGGACTGCGTCAATGCGGTGGGCGTGGACCTGAATACCGCCTCGCCGCCGCTGCTGGCGCGCGTGTCGGGGCTGTCGCCCACCGTGGCCGGTGCGATCGTGCGCTGGCGCGATGCCAACGGTGCGTTTCGCAACCGCCAGCAGTTGCTCGATGTGGCCGGGCTCGGCGCCAAGACCTTCGAGCAGGCAGCGGGGTTTCTGCGCATCTGCGGCGGCGACAACCTGCTCGACTTCTCCGGTGTGCACCCCGAGACCTACCCGCTGGTGGCGAAGTTCGTCGCCGCCACCGGCAAGCCGCTGGCCGAGTTGATGGGCCGCAGCGAGGTGTTGCGAGCCTTGAAGCCAGAAGCCTTCGCCGACGAACGCTTCGGTGCGATCACGGTCAAGGATCTGCTGGCCGAGCTGGAAAAACCGGGCCGCGACCCGCGCCCCGATTTCAAGGTCGCCAAGTTGGCCGACGGCATCGAGGACATCAAGGATCTGGTGGTCGGCATGCTGCTCGAAGGCACCGTCAGCAACGTGGCGCAGTTCGGTGCCTTCGTCGACCTCGGCGTGCACCTGGACGGCCTGGTCCATGTGAGCCAGTTGGCCAACAAGTTCGTCAAGGACGCGCGCGAAGTGGTCAAGACGGGCGACATCGTCAAGGTGCGGGTGGTCGAAGTCGACCTGGCGCGCAAGCGCATCGCGCTGACGATGAAGCTCGACGCGCCGGTGCCGCGCAGCGGTGAGCGGCGCGACGACGCGGCCTATCGCGCGCCGACGCGCAATGAGCGCGAACCGGCGCGCAGCATCGCAGCGCCAACGTCGGCGAAGTCGGCAACGTCGGCAATGTCGGAGGCGTTCGCGAAACTGCAATCCCGCAAGTAACGCGGCGCAACCTGCGGCGCACCGAGCGGGCCGCAGCGCCGCCACGGCAGCGGGTCAGTCAGCCGGCAGGGGCGGTGCCTTCAGCAGCGCCAGCACGGCCTTGAAGCGCTCATGCTCGCAACTGCGCAGCCACTCGAAGGCGACCATCTCGACGCTGACGATGCCGGCGCCGGCCTGGCGCAGGCGCTGCATCGCCAGCTCGTGGTTCTCGGCAGTGCGCGAGCCGCAGGCCTGGGCCACGACCCACACGCGCAAGCCGGCGCCGAGCAGGCCGAGCGTCGTCTGCAGCAGGCAGACATGGGCCTCGCAGCCGGCAATGACGACGTCGCCGATCTGGCCGCGGCAGGCCTGGCGCAGCCGCTCGACCAGGCCGTCGGCGCAGCCATCGAAATGCATCTTCGCCAGCGTGCTGTCGCAGCGCTCGCGGATCGCCGGCTCGTTGGGGCCGAGGCCGCGCGGGTTCTGCTCGGTGCCGAGCACCGGCAGGCCGAGCACGTGGGCGATGTCGGCCAGCCGCGTGGCATGGGCCACGGCTTCGCTGCCGCGGTGGATGGCCGGCATCAGGCGCTGTTGGTAGTCGACCAGCACCAGGGCGCCGTGGCGTGCGTCGATCAAGCTCATGGCCTGGCACCTCCGGGTTTACGCGGCGTTCGCGTGGTTCGGGCCAGCAGGGCGTCGAGGTAACGCGCGAACAGGGCCTGCGAGGTCTGGCCGAACATGCGGATGCGGCCGGTGTGGCTGAGCAGCAGCAGGCCGACGATGTGCGCGAAGACGGCGGTGACTTCGGTTTGCGCCTCGGCCGGCGTGAGCCCGAGCGCGACGAGATGCGCCTGCACCGGCGACAGGGCATCGCGCAGGCGCGCGTTAAGCGGTTTGTTGAGGGCAGGCGTCAAACCGCGCGGCTGCATGCCGTGGAACAGGTAGAAGCCCAGGTCCAGGTCACGCGGGTTCTCGCGATAGAAGTCGAAGAATGCGCCGGTCTTGCCGCGCAGCGTGTCGGGCGCTGCGGCGACGAAGGCGTTCAGGCGTTCGAGCGATTCGCCGAGCAGGGCGCCGTAAACTTGCTCCTTGCTGTCGAAATAGCTGTAGATCGCGCCGGGGGTGTAGCCGGCGCGCTTGGCGATCTCGCGCAGGCTGGCGCCTTCCAGGCCGAGCTCGAAGAAGGCCGAACGCGCCGCGTCGAGCACCAGCGCCCGGCGCACGTCGGTGACGGCTTGCTGGCGCGCGGCGCGGGCGGCTTCGGGGGAGCGCGGCTTGGCCATGGCGGCAATCATACCCTTGAGCAATCGATTGAACGGTGTTCAAATCTGGCCCGAACATGCTGAAGGAGTTGCCCATGAACGCTGCCTTGCCGAGTTCGTCCCCAGCCCCGACCGCGCCCGCCAGGTTGATGAGCGGCGCCGACTACCGCGAGTCGCTGCGCCGCTACAAGCCCACCGTTTACGTCGACGGCCAGTTGATCGATTCGGTGGCCGACGCGCCGAGTCTGCAGCCGGGCATCAACGCCCTGGCCTTCACTTACGACTTCGCGCTCGACCCGGCCGTGGCACCGTTGATGACAGCGCTGCAAACC
>JANOKY010000510.1:0-4264 GCA_031419635.1 Burkholderiales bacterium
GACGCCACCACGGTGCCGCTTTGCGCGTCAACCGGCGATCCATGCCGGCACCACGGCTTCCAGCGCGGCGAGGTTGCGCGTGTGAACGATCGCCGGGCGCAATTGCCGCATCAGCGCGAACAGTTGCGGGTAGAGCCAGAAGCTGTGTCCAGGGCCCTTATGCAGCGAGAAGTATGCAACCTCGTCGTTGCGGATGCGGTGGCGGAATGCCGTCACCTCAGTCAATGCCACCACAGCGTGCCGGTAGGACGCGGCAGGCAATTGGTTGATCAGGTTGACAATGCCGTTTTCGAGCCCGCCAGTGTCGAACCGGTAGACGACATGCATGATCAGCGGGCGCTCATCGCGTGCTGGCGTGTCAATCGCCATCGCGCGTTTTCCGCAGTTGCGTGTCGATGGCTGCGAGGTGCCCGCGCAAGAAGGCGGTGAGCACGGCGTCGGCATCGCCTGGCCGCGACTCGAGCGCATAGACGATGACCACCGCGCCGTCGTCGCCGCGCCCCAGCAGGCGGTGCCAGGTGCCCCAGGCCTTGGCCTGGGCATCGCCCGCCACGAGGGTGCCATTGACCCAGTAGAACTGCCATGCGGCCAGCGTGGTGGTGTCCGCCAGTGACACCGGACGGCGCAAGCGCGCCGTCTTGACGCCGAGGCTGCGCTCGCCCAGATCGACAACACGGCTGCCCGAATCGGTCTGGGCCCACAGTCGATCGCTGGACTTCACGAACGCATTTGTCGAGCTGACCAACTTGCGCGTGGGCCCCTGCCCGCGAAAGTAGCCGATGTACAAGCCGACCGGTTGGCCATGCACGGTGTAACGGCGCTCGAGTGTGGCCGAGGGGTTGGCGAAGGCCGGAGTCCAAGCCGGCACGGCGGCGTCGGCCGCCACAATGGCATCGGCGAATGCCGGCGCAGCCAGTTGCGGCGCGCTGCGGTCTTCGGCCGCTGTCAGCGACTGCAGCACCAGCAGCGGCATCACCAACATCACCAGCATGCCACCCGCCACGGCCCAGAGCCTGCGCTGCCCGCCTGGATGTGCCGCAGCGGGCTGCGCCGACATATCGGCAGGCGCCACTTCGGCCGGCGGCTCTGACCAGCGCGCACCGATCATGAACATCAGCCCAACCACGACGCCGAAAAACACCCAGCCATAGATGAGGTGATCGACGCCGACGGCCAGGGTGTTGCTAGACAGGTGACCGATCATCACGATCATGTAGGCCCGCAGCCAATTGGCCACGATCGGCACGGCCAGCGCGACCAGCATGAACAGCCATCGGCGGCGCATCGAGCGGTAGTTGAGGTAGGCGAAGAGTGCGCCGACCATCAATGAGGCGATCAGGTAGCGCACACCGCTGCAAGCTTCGACCACCGACCAGGTACCCGAGGGGATGACGAACTGAAGGCCATCGCGGTACACCGGAATGCCGCTGGCCCGCAGCGCCAGCACGGTGAAGTCGGCGGTGCGCGCCATCAGCCAGGGCAGGAGGAATTCGCCGAAGGGCACGGCGAAGAACAGGAAGGCCAGCGGAAACGCGACGACGCTTGCCGCACGCCAACCCGCCAATGCCGGAACACTGAGCACGATGAGCCCGACCAGGGCGAACTGGCTCGCCGGGTTCACCGCAGCCACGTCGCCAACGAGCCAGACTGCCGCCACCGCAGCCACCGCCAACAGCGCCGAAGGTGCGGGCTTCATTGAGGGTGCAGCGGCCTTCAGTGCAGCGCGTTGGCGCCACAGCAACCAGAGCACGATGACCGGCACAAAGTAGCCGTGCGCGAAGGTTTCGGATTGGCCCCACAGCGTGACCAGGCCGAGTGCGGTATCACGGTAGAGCCAAAGCGTGGCAATGACCAGCAACGCAATTGCCAGCCCAGTCGATTGCGTGGCGGGTCGAAGGCGCGCCGTGATGGGCTCGTTCATGCGCGTCACCCGAGGTTTCGCACCACGACCGGGCCGAGCCAGTTGGCCAGGCCCAAGGGCATGCAACGCCAGGCCTCGATCATCAGCCGGAACTTCGCATTGGCGGGGTTGTTCTGAGGCACCGCCTTGCGCTTGTAAAGGCAGTATTCATAGCTCAGTGGCGTGGGCTCGAAGCCCCAGTTCTTCTTGAACGAGTAGGGCCCGGTGCCCAACTTGCTGCGGCCATAGTCGAACACCTGCAGGCCGCGTGCGCAGGCGCGACGCATCAAGTCCCAGTACTTGAAGTCGTTGGCCGCCAGGTCGCGTGCGTCGACATGATCTCCTGCGTAGTAGGGCAAGACTTCGTCGCGGAAGTAAAAACTCAGCACGCTGCTCAAGGCGCGGCCGTCCTTGGCCACGACAGTCAGCACCTCGGCGTCCTTGCCGAACTCGCGCAGCAGTGCCTCGAAGTAGCGCCTTGACAGCGCCGGAGTACCGTGGCGGTGGACGTTGTCGGCGTAGAGCGGAAAAAACCGCTCGACGCCCGCGTCGATCTCGCCGCGCAACTCGTTCTTGAGGCCCTTGCGCACCATCGCCCGCTGCTTGCGCGGGATGGCCAGCATGTTGGCCTCCTCGTCGGGCAGGATTGCCTTGCGGAAGGTGACGTACAGGTCCTGCGCCGGCCAGTCGGCGTGGCGTGCCTTGACGTTGCGCAGCTCGAGGTGGGCCACGCCGAGTTGTTGTGCCAGGCGTTGGGCTTCGGCCTCCAGCGCATCGGCCGCCGCGGGGTTCGTGGCCGCCACGCCGCCGTAGACCGCGAACGGCAGGCTGACCAGTGAGCTGCCGAACAACCAGCTCTGCACATGCGCCAGCGGAAGCACGCCTGCGATGCGGCCGTCGACTTCGACGTAGAGGAAGTGGGTGTCATGGCGCTGGGTGTCGCGCAACACCCGCTGCCAGCCGGCGCGGTGGAAAAAGGTGGCCTCCGGGCAGGCCAGGACGAACGCGTCCCAGCGTGCCGCGCCGCTGGCGTCATGCGGTTGAAGGCGCAGCACCTGGGCCATGGCGTCAGTGCGGCGGCCCGCGCAGAAAGATGTCGTCCATGCGGCCCCAGGCGAAATCACCGAGCAGTTGCTCGAGGCGCCGCGGCATGCGGTCGATGTTCACGTAGTGGCGAAAGCGCGTCTTGGCGTCGATGCCGGCCACGCGCGGCTGCTCGGCATCAATCTCCCAGGGGTGGAAGTAGAAGATGGCCGGCTGGCCGTCGTGTTCGTTGACCCGGCGCAGCATCCAGCGCGACAGCGCATAGGGCAGCAGCCTGAAGTAGCCGCCGCCGCTGGACGGAAAGTTGCGGCCGCCCATGCGCAAGGTGGTGACGGGAATCTCGAGCACGCCAGCGCGCGCCTCATGCGCGAAGCGCGGCGCATCCGGCATGCCGTAATGGTCGTGGCGGATCGGGTAGATGCTCGAGCTGTAGCGGTAGCCGGCGCGCGCCAGGCTGTCGAAGGCCCACAGGTTGGCGCTGCCGATCGAAAAACTCGGCGCGCGGTAGCCCTGCACCGGCACGCCACCCACGTCTTGCAGCAGTTTTCGCGCGCGGTCGATGTCGGCGAAGAAAGCGGCCGGGCTCAAATCGGACGCGCGCTCGTGGCCATAGCCATGGCTGGCCAGCTCGTGACCGTGGGCGACGAGGGTGCGCACCAATTGCGGATAGCGCTCGGCGATCCAGCCGAGGGTGAAGAAGGTGGCCTTGGTTTGCCGCACCGCGAGCATGGCCAGGATGCGCTCGACATTGCGCTCGACGCGGCATTCGCGCGTGGGCCATTCGCTGCGCGCGATGAAGGGCGCGAAAGCCGAGACCTGGAAATAATCTTCGACGTCGATGGTGAGCGCATTGACCGTCGAGTGCGGACTCACGTGGCGCCTCCATCGGGCGGCCGGCGCACGGCATTGACCAACTTTTTCAGCGTATCCAGGGTGTCGATATTGATTTGTTCGATGCGTAGCAGGCTGCGCTCCAGGCGTTGCAGGCGGTCGCCCTGTTGCAACTCGGCCAGGCTGCCCAGGTGCTGGGAGATCGAATCGGCCGATGCCGAATCGAGCGACAGGCGCGAAATATCCACCTCCAGCGGGACTGGGCCGCTGCTGAATTCGCCGCGCGCGCTCGGCGTGCCCATGGTGCCTTCGTGGGCCAGTTCGTTGACCACCTCGTTGACATCCTCGGCGCCGATGTCCGGCTTGGCCGACAGGAATCCCGACAACAGCAGGCGGTCGCACAGGGAGTTGATGCGCCGCGGAATGCCCTTGCTGGCCTTGAAGATCAGGCTCATCGCATCCGATGAAAACGGCGTGCCGTTGACGGCG
>JANOKY010000511.1:0-2961 GCA_031419635.1 Burkholderiales bacterium
GCCCGGTGAGCCTTTCATTGCCTCGGCACCGCGACGCCATTCGCTGCTCCTGAGATTCGACACCGTGCCGGACGAAAAGATCGAAGCCGGTGTCGCCGCCTTGGCCGGAGTGCTGCGCCGCGCGGAAGCCGCACTGTGAGCCATAACGAACACCGCTTCACCCAGCTCGACGTCTTCACCGACTGCGCGCTGCTCGGCAACCCGCTGGCCGTGGTGCACGGCGCCGACGGCCTGAGCGACGCCCGCATGGCCGCCTTCGCACGCTGGACCAACCTGTCGGAGACCAGCTTCCTGCTCGCACCGACCGAGCCGGGTGCCGACTACCGCGTGCGCATCTTCACGCCGACCGTTGAGTTGCCCTTTGCCGGCCACCCGACGCTGGGCTCGTGCCACGCCTGGCTGGCCGCCGGTGGCCAGCCACGCAGGGCCGGCGAGCTGGTGCAGCAATGCGGCGTCGGCTTGGTGCGCATCCGCCGCGACGGCACACGCCTGGCCTTTGCCGCGCCACCGCGACGCCGCAGCGGGCCGCTGAATGAAGCCCTGGTCGAACGCATCGCGCGCTTTTTGCAAGTGCCGCGCGCGGCCATCGTCGCCCACCAGCATTGCGACAACGGCCCTGGCTGGAAGGCGGTGATGCTGGCCTCGGCCGACGCCGTGCTGGCGCTGCGGCCTCAGCTCGGCAGCGAGAACGGACTCGAGATCGGCGTCGTCGGACCCGGCAAGGTCGGTGTCGTCGGTGCGCATGGCGCGAGTACGCAGGCGGCCTTCGAGGTGCGGGCCTTCTTTCCTGCGGCCGGTGGCGGCCTGGCCGAAGACCCGGTCACCGGCAGCCTGAACGCTGCGCTGGCGCAGTGGCTGATCGGCGACGGCCTCGCACCAACGCACTATGTCGCGGCGCAAGGGGCAGCGCTCGGCCGCGCCGGTCGGGTGCATGTGGTGCAGGACGGCGACGACATCTGGATCGGCGGCGATTGCGCGGCCGTGGTGCAGGGCACGGTGCTGATGTGAGCGCCGCCGCGCTCGACCACCTGGTCGTCGCAGCGCCCACGCTCGAGCTGGGCGTGCAGTGGTGCGAGGCGGTGCTGGGCATCACGCCCGGCGCGGGCGGCCAGCACCCGCTGATGGGCACGTACAACCGCCTGTTCAACATCAGCAGCGCGGCTTTCGCGCAGGCTTTCTTCGAGATCATTGCCATCGACCCTGGCGCGCCGCCACCCGGCCGCGCGCGCTGGTTCGGTCTGGACGCGCTCGATCTGCGCGGCGGGCCGCGGCTGCTGCACTGGGTCGCGCGCAGCAGCGCGATCGAGGCGCAACGCCGGGCCTTGCGTGAGGCGGGCCTGGACATCGGCCCGGCGATCGCCGCGTCGCGCGACACGCCGCAAGGCCGCCTCGAATGGCAGCTCACGGTGCCTGACGATGGCCGCCTGCTGGCGGGGGGCGCGCTGCCGACGCTGATCGATTGGGGCCGCACGCCGCATCCGACGGCGGCGATGCCATCTTCGGGCGTCGCCCTGCGCGCGCTCATGCTGCGCGGCCTGACCTCCGCCGCGATCCGGGCGCTGGACGCGCGTGGCGTCGTTCATGCAGCCGACGCCGGCCCGGCGATCACGGCAATGCTCGACACGCCGCGCGGCCCCGTCACACTCAGCTCGATTTGACCGCCCATGCAAGACTTCAGCCCTGAAGAAATTGAAGCCGCGCAGCGCACCGTGTATGCCGCGATGCCGCCGACGCCGCAATATGCCTGGCCGCTGCTGCGCGAGCGCCTCGGCACCGAGGTCTGGGTCAAGCACGAGAACCACACGCCCCTGGGCGCCTTCAAGCTGCGTGGCGGCCTGGTCTACATGCAGGGCCTGGCGCAGTGCGAACCGGGCTGCCGCGGCGTCATCAGCGCTACGCGCGGCAACCACGGCCAGTCGATCGCCTTCGCGGCGCGGCGGCGGGGCTTGCACGCCACCATCGTTGTGCCGCACGGCAACTCGGTGGAGAAGAACGCCGCGATGCGCGCGCTCGGCGCCGAGCTGATCGAACACGGCAGCGATTTCCAGCAGGCGCGCGAGCACGCAGCAGTGCTGGCGCGCGAGCGCGGCCTGCATTTCGTGCCCTCGTTCCACCGCGATTTGGTGCTGGGCGTGGCCACCTATTGGGTCGAGTTCTTTCGCGCCGTGCAGCCGGCGGTGGTGTTCGTGCCCATCGGCCAGGGCTCGGGCATTTGCGCCTGCATCGCGGCGCGCGCGCACGCTGGCGCGGCCACGCGCATCGTCGGCGTGGTCTCGGCGCATGCCACCGCCTACCTCGATTCGTTCCGCGCCGGCCGCTGCGTCGAGGCGCCGGTGAGCACGCTGCTGGCCGACGGCATGGCCTGCCGCGTGGCCGACGAGGAACCGCTGGCCGCGATCCGGCGCGACGTCGATGACATCGTGGCCGTGACCGACGACGAAGTCGCCGCGGCGATGCGTGCGATGTTTTCCGACACGCACAATGCGGCCGAGGGTGCGGGTGCGGCGTCGCTCGCCGCGGCGATGCAGCAAGGTGATCGCTGGCGCGGCCGCACGATCGGCGTCACGCTGTGCGGCGGCAACGTCGACCGCGCTGTGTTTGCCCGCGTGTTGGCCGGCGATGAAGGCAAAGGCTTGCGATGACCGAAGAGTTGTTCCGCGACGACGCGACGCTGCGTGAATGCAGCGCCACCGTGCTGGCGCTGGCCGAGGGCGGCGTGATCCTCGACCGCACGGTGTTCTATCCGCAGGGCGGCGGCCAAGCCGGCGATGCGGGCGCACTGCAAGGGGCAGATGGCCGGCGCATCGAGATCGTCGACACGCGCAAGAGCAAGGAGCATCCGGGCGCGGTGCTGCACCTGCTGGCGCCCGACACCGATCTGTCGCTGCTGTCGCCCGGCACGGCCGTGACGGCGGAGATCGACTGGGTGCGCCGCCAGCGCCACATGCGCTTTCACACCAG
>JANOKY010000512.1:0-15857 GCA_031419635.1 Burkholderiales bacterium
CACCCGGCCGGCGCCGCCGTCGCGCGCCACGCGTACCGCGCGCACGTCACCGGCGCGGGCGGTGATCGCGGCCTTGGCACCGGCTGCTTCGGCCGCGGCACCGGCGGTGGCCGCGTCAGCATCGCGGCCAGTCGCACGCGCTGAGCCCAAGCCGCGCTTGCAACTCGAGGCCGGCCAGGTCAACCTCAGCCAGGCGGCGGTACAGGCGGCGCAGGAACAGGCTTCCGCCGCACGGGCAACGGCCAGCGCGGCCGAGGCGGCAGCGTCGGCCGCGGGCGAGCGCATGCGTGCGATGGAAACCGAGATGGCGCGCGTGCGTAGCGATGCCAAGGTGCAAACCGATGCGCTGCTGCAACTGCGCCAACAACTGGCGCTGGACCGCACCCAGCGCGACCAGCCGACGCCCTGGGTGATGGCGCTGATCGGTGTGGCCGCGGTGCTCGCGGCCTTGGCGGCCTGGCTCGGCTGGCGCTTGCGCAAACAATCGCAGGAGCCGCAGCGGGGCGCCGACTGGTGGGACCGCGGGCCGATGTCGGTGGCTCCGTCGGTGGCCGATTCGCGTGCGTCGGAGTTCCGCACCTCACAGAACGCTCCGTTGCCCTCGGCACGCCAACGCCTGGCGTCGGCGCCGGCTCCGTGGTCGGACCCGGCCGATTCGCGCAGCGGCGAGGTCGACCTGCTGATTTCGCCGCTGACCGTGCCGGCGCCGACCGCGGTGACCATTCCGTCTTTGCCTGCGGCCACACCGCGTGAAGAAGAGGCCAGCCGCGCGATGAGCGTGGACGAACAGATCGACCTCGAACAGCAGGCCGATTTCTTCATTGCCCTGGGCCACGACGACGCGGCCATCGACTTGCTGATGGCACACATGCGCAGCACCGGCGGCGGCAGCCCGCTGCCGTTCCTCAAGCTGCTCGAAATCCACCGCCGTCGCGACCAGCGCGAAGCCTACGAGCGCACACGGGTGCGCTTCAACCAGCGCTTCAACAGCGTCGCGCCGGAATGGCAGGCCGACCCGAAGGCCGGCCGCAAGCTCGACGAGTACACCCTGGCCATCGGCCGCATCCAGCGCGCCTGGCCGTCGCCGCTGGACGCGATGGCCGAGCTCGAAGCCCTGCTGTTCCGCCGCGGCTCGGGCGCCGAACTGTTCGACCTGCCGGCCTACCAGGAAGTGCTGTTCCTGTACCAGATGGCGCGTGACCTGCACGACGCCGAAGACCGTGGCGGCGCGGCCGATGTCGATGTGCTGCTGCCGATCGGTGGCCGCTCGGCGCCGGTGGCGGTGCCCGAAGGCACGATCGTGTTGCGGCCGGAATTCAATAGCGGCGAGCCGGTGTCGCTGGAACTCGATCTGGACCTGACCGGCGAGGCGAGCCCTGCCGCACCTGCTGCTGCCGTTGACCCATTGGCGATGTTCTCGCTCGACCCAATTCCCGACCCGAGCCCGCCCGAGCCCGAAGATTTCTGGGGCAGCAACCCCGACGCGCGGCCGACGCGGTAAGCGCTAGATCTTCGCCAGCCGATCGAGCGCCAGCCGCAGGGTCTCGTCTCGTTTGGCAAAACACAGGCGCACGATGCGTTGCTCGAAGCCGCCGTCGTAGAACACCGACAGCGGGATCGCCGCCACACCGATCTCGCTGGTCAGCCAGCGGCAGAAGGCTTCCTCGCCTAGCTCGCTCACCGCGGCGTAGTCGACGCATTGGAAGTAGGTGCCTTCGCTGGGCAACGCGCGCAGCCTTGTCGCGGCCAGGCCCTGGCGGAACAGATCGCGCTTGCGCTGGTAGAACGCGCTCAGTTGCAGGTAAGGCTCGGGGTTGGCGAGGTACGCGGCCAGCGCCACCTGCATCGGCGTGTTGACGGTGAAGACATTGAACTGGTGCACCTTGCGGAACTCGGCCGTCAGCGCCGCCGGTGCGGCCACGGTGCCGATCTTCCAGCCGGTGACATGGAAGGTCTTGCCGAAGCTCGAGACCACGAAGGCCCGCGCGGCCAGCTCGGGGTGCGCCGACGCACTGGCGTGGCGCTGGCCGTCGTAGACCATGTGCTCGTAGACCTCGTCGCTGATGAGCAGCACATCGGTCGGCCGCAGCAGCGCGGCCAACTGGCCCATGTCGGCGGCGCGCCAGATCGTGCCACTCGGGTTGTGCGGGCTGTTGACGATGATTGCGCGGGTGCGTGGCGACAGCGCCCGGGCTATTCCCCCGAAGTCGGGCCGGAATGCGCCCGGTGTCAGCGGCACGCGCACGATGGTCGCGCCGGCCAGCTCGATGTTCGGGCCGTAGCTGTCGTAGCAAGGTTCGAGCACGATGACTTCGTCGCCCGGGCTGACGCAGGCCAGGATCGCGGTCAGGATCGCCTGCGTCGCCCAGGCGGTGACCGTGATCTCGCTGCCGGGGTCGTAGCGCGCGCCGTACAGTGCTTCGATCTTGTGCGCCACCGCTTCGCGCAGGGCCATCACCCCGGCCATCGGCGGGTATTGGTTGTGGCCGGCGCGCATCGCGGCATCGACGGCGTCGAGCAGGGCCGGGTCGCAATCGAAATCCGGGAAGCCCTGGCCGAGGTTGACGGCGCCATGCTGCTGCGCCAGCGCCGACATCACCGTGAAGATGGTCGTGCCGACCTGCGGCAGGCGGCTCGGGAAGGCGGGGGTGCGGGGCGTGTGGGTGGTGTCGAGCATCACAGGGCGGGATCGCTGGGTTCACCGGCGGCGTCGCCGGCCATCGCGCGCAGGATCAAGGCGCGCGTCAGCCGGTCAGACAGCAGCTCGGCAAAGGTGTAGACGAAATTGCGCAGGTAAGCGCCGCGCTTGAAGGCCACGCGCGAGACATTCTGTCCGAACAGGTGGCCGAGCGGGCGCACCACCAGGTCGCTGTTCGCGGCCGCGTCGCGCACCGCCATCTCGGCCACGATGCCCACGCCCAGGCCGAGGCGGACATAGGTTTTGATGACGTCGGAGTCGATCGCTTCGAGCACCACTTCGGGTTTCAGGCGCGCCCGCGCGAAGGCCGCGTCGATGCGGCCGCGGCCGGTGAACGACGGGTGGTAGCTGACCAGCGGCTCGCCGGCCAGTTGCTCGAGCGTGGGTCGCTCGACGTCCGCCAGGGCATGCCCAAGCGGCACCACCAGCATGTGCTGCCACGAGTAACAGGGCAGGGTCACCAGCTCATCGAAGTTGGCCAGCGACTCGGTTGCTAGGCCGATGTCGGCGGACTCGTCCAGCAGCATTTGCGCCACCTGGTCGGGCATGCCCTGGTGCAGGCTGACGTTGACTTTAGGGAAGCGGCGCCGCAGCAAAGCCACCGGTTCGGGCAGCACGTAGCGCGCCTGGGTGTGGGTGGTGGCGATCGACAGCCGCCCGGCGTCCTGCTTGCTGTACTCGTCGCCGATGCGCTTCAAGTTGCCGACTTCGCGCAGGATGATCTCGACCGCCTTGAGGACTTGCTCGCCCGGTTCGGTGACGCGGCGCAGGCGCTTGCCGTGGCGGGCGAAGATGTCGATGCCGAGTTCTTCTTCCAGCTCGAGGATGGCCTTGCTGACGCCCGGCTGCGAAGTGTGCAGGGCCTTGGCGGTTTCGGTCAGGTTCAGGCCGCGGCGCACGGCTTCCTGAACAAAGCGGAACTGGTGCAGGTTCATGGTGTCGTTGGCAACGCCAATGCGATGTCGGCCATGGCGGCAATCAAGCGACGCGATTCACCCACCGCCGGGTGCAGCGTGAAGGCCACGCCGGCATGCTGCGCGCGCAGCTCGTCGAGCAGCGGCGGCAGGTCTTTGCGCACATGGCCGCCGGCACCGAGGAAGAGGGGCAGCACGTCGATCTGCGTGCAGCCGTCGTGCACGAGATCGGCTGCGGCAGCGCGAATATCGGGCGCCATGAATTCCAGGAACGCCAGCCGCACCGGCTGCGCCGGCCGTGCTGCGCGCACCGCGGTGGCCACCTGCTCGAATGGTTCGGCCCAGCGCGCGTCGCGCGCGCCATGGGCAAACAGCAGCAGTCCGGCCTTCATGGCGGCACTCAGCGAAAGCGCACCAGCCACGCAAACGCGGCCAGCGACAGCAGCAGGTACAGCGTGCTCGGCGCCGCGGCCACCAGCCACGGCGTCCAGTCGCGCAGCACACCGAGGTGGCCGGCCACGTTGTTCAGCAGCACGAAGCTGATGCCCAGCAGGATGCCGCCGAAGACCTTGTAGCTGATGCCACCGGCGCGCGCCTGCAGGTAGGCGAAGGGCAGGGCCAGCGCCACCATCACCAGGCAGGCCAAGGGGTAGAAGGCCTTCTTCCAGAACTGGATCGCATGCCGGCTGGCAGCCTGCTCCTGAGCCGACAGGTGCTGGCTGTAGCGCCACAGTTCGAGCGTGGACATCGTCGACAGCGGCAGCACCGCGGCGGCCACCACGCCGGCGTCCAACGCGCTGGGCCAGCTCAGGCGGGCGTGGCGTTCCTCGCGCACCGGCGCGGCACTGGATTGGGCGGCGCTGTCGGGCCAATGTGTGACCTGGGCCTCGTCGAGCATCCACAGGCCGTGGCCGATCTGCGCATGGCGCGCGGCCACCCGGGTGACGAGGCGGCTGTCGGCGTCGAACTCGAAGATGCGCACGCCTTCGAGTACGCCTGCGGGTGTGGTGCGAAGCACGTTGACTGAGACGTTGCGCTCGCTGCCGTCAGGCAGGGTGCGCCGGTCTTTCAGCCAGGCGCCGCTGCTGCCTAGCGTTCGGCCGCCGTCAAAGCGTGCTTTCAGGTCGACCGCCGCATGTTCGCTGGCCGGGGCCAGGTAGTCGCCGACAACGAAGGTCAATACCGCGAACATCGCGCCCAGCACGCTGAGCAGGGCCAGCGCGCGGCCGGGGCCTAGGCCCCCGGTGCGCAGGATGGTGAACTCCGACGACTGCGCCATGCGCGCCAGCGCGAAGATGGTGCCGATCAGCACCGCGATCGGGAACAGCTCATAAAAGTGCCCCGGCACATCGAGCAGGCCGGCCAGCAGCGCGTAGCCCAGGGTGTAGCCGTTCTTGCCGATGGCTTCGAGTTCGTCGACGAAGTCGATGAAGTAAAACAGCGACAGGAAGGCCAGCGCGACGAACAGCACCGCCGAGGCGATGTCGCGATAGAGCAGGCGGCGGATGGTTTTCATGCCGATGCCCTACGTCACCGCGACGCGGCGCGGCCGCAGCGTGAAGACCGTGGCATGGTCGCGCCACCACAGCAGCGCCATCGCCAACACGAACGCGCCGCCGTGCAGGCCGACCAAGGCCGTGCCCAGGCCGAAGCGCCCGCTGCCGACCCAGGCCTGGCTCAGGTTGATGAAGTTGTAGTAGACGACGAAGGCCAGCAGCGCCAGCAGCAGGTTCCAGTTGCTGGCCCGCCGCGGGTTGGTGGCCGCCAGCCCGATCGCCAGCAGCAGCAGGTTGGCGGCGCCACACAACAGGCCGATGCGCCAGACCAGCTCGCCCTGGTTGCGCAGGGTGGGTTGGCGCAACAGGTCGATGGTTCGCATCGCCTTGGGCGGGCGCTCTTCGGCGCGGCGCAGGGCGCGTTCGCCGGCCAGCACACGGTAGCTGTCGAAGCTCGACAGCATCTTCTCGCCGTTGGCACTGTCGGCCTCGTTGCGTTGGCCGCGCTCGAGCACCAGCCAGCGTTCGTCGTCGACGTTTTCCAGGTGGCCGCCGCGCGCCGAGGTGACAGCTTCACGCGTGCCGTTGTTCGACAGGATGAAGACATTGCGCGCGTTGGCCGCGTCGGGGCTGTCGCGCTCGATGAAGAACACCCGCTTGCCGTCGCGCGAAGTCTGGAACACGCCCGGCGAAACGCGCGACAGGTCGGAGCGCTGCTGGTAGCGGTCGCGCAGATCGGTGCTTTGCTGGTTGCCCCAGGGCCAGACGAACAGCACCAGCAGCGCCACCACCAACAACACCGGCCAGCCCATGCGCAGCACGGGGCGCACGAAGCGCGTGATCGGGATGCCGCTGGCAAACCAGATCGCCATCTCGCTGTCGCGGTACATGCGGCCGAGTGCGGTGACGACGGCGATGAACAGCGACAGCGCCAGCATCGTCGGCAAGTGGCCCAGGGCGGTGTAACCCAGCAGCAGCACCACGTCTTGCGGCGCCACCGTGCCGCCGGCGGCCATGCCCAGCGTGCGGATCAACATCATCGTCAGCACGATCGTCAGGATGACGATCAGGGTGCCGCCGAACATGCGGGCCAAGTCTCGGCGCAACGTGGTATCGAATAACATCGGTGAATCAAAAGACCTCTGCTCATTATGGACTTCAAGATTCAACTCGCGCCCACGGCCGGACTCTCCAGCCTGGCCGTCGATGCCTTGCTCGTGGTCGTCGTTGGCCAGGCCGTGCCGACCGCGCTGGGCAAGCCCTTGGCGGCGTTGCTGAGCGACGCGGTGAAGCAAGGCGACTTTGAATTCAAGGCCCCTCGTTGCCTGTACCTGCACCGGCCGGCCGGTGTCAAGCCTGCGCGGCTGGCGTTCGTGGCCGCCAGCGATGGCTCGGCCAAAGCCTTCAAGGCCGCGGTGGCCACGGGCCTGGGCCAGCTCAAGGCCCTGGGCGTGATCGAGCTGGCGGTGGCCAGTGTCGGCGGCGAGGCATTGACGGCAGCCCATGCCGAAGCCTTGGTAACTGCGGCCAGCGACGCCGTCTACATCTACCGCCACACCAAGCCGAGCGCGCCGGCAGCGCCCAAGTTGACGACGCTGTCGCTGCTGGCGGCCAAGGCCCAGGCCAGCGCATTGAGCCAAGGCCTGCGCCAGGGCCAGGCGGTGGCGGCGGGCGTGGCCTTGGCGCGCGAATGCGCCAACCGGCCCGGCAACCACGCCACGCCGAGCCACCTCGCGTCCGAAGCGAAAAAGCTGGGCAAGCATTACGGCTTCAAGGTCGAAGTCTTCGACCGCAAGCAAATCGAGAAGATCGGCATGGGCTCGTTCCTGGCGGTGGCCCAGGGCTCGGCCGAGCCGCCGCGCTTCATCGTCATGCATTACCACGGCGCGCACGGTGCGCACGGTGCGGCCAAAGGCGCCGCCCCGGTGGTGCTGGTGGGCAAGGGCATCACCTTCGACAGCGGCGGCATCTCGCTCAAACCCGGCGCCGAAATGGACGAGATGAAGTTCGACATGGGTGGCGCGGCCAGCGTGCTCGGCACCATGCGTGCGATCGGCGAGTTGCGGCCGGCGGTCAACGTCGTGGCACTGATCCCGAGTTGCGAGAACATGCCCAGCAGTCGGGCGGTCAAGCCGGGTGATGTGGTCAAGAGCCTGTCGGGGCAGACCATCGAGATCCTCAATACCGATGCCGAGGGCCGCCTGATCCTGTGCGACGCGCTGACCTATGCCGAGCGCTTCAAGCCGGCGGCGGTGGTCGACATCGCGACCCTGACGGGGGCCTGTGTGATCGCGCTCGGGCACCACAACTCGGGCCTGTTCTCGAGCAACGATGCCCTGGCCAGCGAGCTGCTCGCGGCCAGCCGCAGCGCGCTCGATCCGGCCTGGCGCATGCCGCTGGACGATGAGTATGACGAAGGCCTGAAGAGCCTCTTCGCCGACATGGCCAACATCGCCGGCCGCGCCGGTGGCGCGATCACCGCTGCCAAGTTCCTGCAGCGCTACACCGCCAAGTACCCGTGGGCGCATCTGGACATTGCCGGCACGGCCTGGAAGAGCGGCGCGGCCAAAGGTGCCACCGGCCGGCCGGTGGCGCTGCTGACGCACTTCGTGCTCGGGCGGGCAGGCTGAGAACCCGGCGGCAACGCGCGATGAAGGTGGACTTCCACTCGGGCATTGCCGACAAGCTGGGCGCGGCCTGCCGCTTTGTGCGCAAGGCCCAAGCCGCCGGTGCCACGCTGGTGGTCTGCGGCGACGCGGCCACGCTCGATCGGCTCGACACGGCTTTGTGGAGCATCGATCCGGTGTCGTTCGTGGCCCATGCTCGCGTCAGAGCGACTGCACCGCCGCCGGCCTTGGCGCGCACCCCGACCTGGCTGGTCGATGACGCCGCGGCGGTGGCGCCGCGTGAGCTGCTGCTCAACCTCGGGCCCGACATGGCCCGCGGCTGGCAGGGCTTTGCGCGGGTGGTCGAAATCGTCTCGACCGATGACGCCGGCGCCGGCCGCCAACGCTGGCGCGAGTACAGCGCGCAGGCTGGCATCGAGCTGGTGCACCACGCCCGCGGAGGCAGCGCATGACGACCCAGCGCGGCGCCTTGCCGACCTTGACCGAAGTGATCGACATCGCGGTCGATGCCTTGCCGCCGGCCACGGCCCCGACGCCGTTGCCGCCCGAGGCCCTGCCGCTGGAGTCGAATCCGGCGATGCCGCAGGACACTGCGGCGGCGCTGAGCACGCAGGTGTTCGAGGCGCTGCGCCCGCGCATCGACGCCCTGCTCGAAGCGCGCTTGCGCGAAGTGCTGGCGCCGCAACTGGCGCGGCTGGCCGACGACACCGTGCAGTACCTGCGCGTCGAACTGGCCAGCGCGCTGCAGGTGCTGGTGGGCCAGGCAGTCGACGAAGTCCTGGCGCGTCGTCGCAAACCCTGAGGGCGGTGGGTCATCGCGCGCCGCCACCGCCGCGTTAGGCCCGGGTCGGCGGCAAGAACGGCCCTTGCCGGCACGGTCCCTGCAATGAGGCTCCGCAGATACCCGATGCGGTCGCAAGGTGCTTTTGGAGTATCGTCTCGGCCGTTGAGAAAACCCTCTCCATTCGCCTCTCAACATCCCCAACCGGAGGTTTATTTCATGCAAATCAAGATGCTCCCGATCGTTGCTGCTGCCGTCGCTTTTGTTGGCGGCACAGCCAGTGCGCAAGACATGGTGGTCAAGATCGGCCACGTCGCCCCAACCAGCGGCGGCATTGCCCACTTGGGCAAGGACAATGAAAACGGCGCCCGCATGGCCATCGACGAGCTCAACGCCAAGGGCGTGACCATCGGCGGCAAGAAGGCCAAGTTCGAGTTGCTGGCCGAAGACGACGCTGGCGACCCGAAGCAGGGCACGGCCGCGGCGCAGAAACTGGTCGATGCCAAGGTCAACGGTGTCATCGGCCACCTGAACTCGGGTACCTCCATTCCCGCATCGAAGATCTACAGCGATGCTGGCATCCCGCAGATCAGCCCGTCGGCGACCAACCCCAAGTTCACCCGCAACGGCTACAAGACCACCTTCCGCGTGGTGGCCGACGACGTGCACCTGGGCGGAACGCTCGGCAAGTACGCCGTCAAGCAATTGAAGGGCAAGAGCATCGCCGTCATCGACGACCGCACGGCCTATGGCCAGGGTGTGGCCGATGAATTCGAGAAGGGCGTCAAGGGCTCCGGCGGCAAGACCGTCGCGCGCGAGTTCACCAACGACAAGGCCACCGATTTCACCGCCATCCTGACCTCCATCAAGGCCAAGAAGCCTGATATTGTCTTCTTCGGCGGCATGGACGCCGTGGCCGGCCCGATGCTGCGCCAGATGAAGCAACTCGGCATCAACGCCAAGTTCATGGGCGGCGACGGCATCTGCTCGGGCGAGCTGCCCAAGCTGGCCGCCGGCACGATGGCCGATGACCAGGTGGTCTGCGCCGAGGCCGGTGGTATCGATTCAAAGGACGCGGCGGCGGTCAAGTCGATGACAGACTTCAAGGCCAAGTTCAAGACGAAGTTCAATGCCGATGTGCAGATCTACTCGCCGTACGTCTATGACGCGCTGAACCTGATGGTCGCTGCAATGGTCAAGGCCGGCTCGGCGGAACCGGCAAAGTACCTCCCGGTGCTGGCCAAGACCGAGGGTTACAAGGGCGTGACCGGTACGATCTCGTTCGACAACAAGGGCGACATCAAGAACGGCGCGCTGACGCTGCACTCTTACAAGGGTGACAAGCAGACCAACATCGGCGTCGTGCGCTGATCGCGATCAACCCCTAGGTTGGTGGGAAACGCCCGCGCAAGCGGGCGTTTTTGTTTCTGACGCACGCCAATGAGGACATATTTCACACTTCACGGACGTTGCCGTAACCGTGACGCGCCGCAGTCACACCCAGTCGCGCGCCCTCAATCGGGGCAATGTGGTCGCTGAGAAAGCTGGCAATGATGGGCTCATCACTTCAGCAGGAGCCTTTCATGCGCAACACCGACAAACTGTCCCAGGCCACCACATCCAGCGCCTCGCTGATCCGCAGCAACGATGCCGCGCCGCCGGTGCAGATTCCCCCCGGCCACATCGGCCCGGTGGTGCTGCCCGGCACCGGCCGCATGGTCTGGTGGACCGGCCGCGTGGCCATCGGCCTGCGTCATCAGCCGACGCGCAACTTCGGCCCGATCACGCAATCGGCGCTCTGGGTGCAAGGCCTGATGCTGCATCGCGGCCAGCGCAACTTGGCCGGTGCATGACGACGAGCCGCGGCTAGGTGTTTTGCCCGAGGCCGCAGCGCCTCTGATGGCAGGCTCGCTGCGCTATCCTGATCGCCCGCTGCGTTGGCGGTGCCAGGAGAGATGTCCATGAGCTTGCCCGTTGCCCGTTTGCTCGCCGGCCTGTCGCTGTTCGCGCTGGCCACCGCTACTCACGCTGCCGACCTGCGCGTGCAGTGCTACTCCGATGGCAACGAATGCGAAGTCACCGGCGACATCGCCAAACGCTTCGAGGCCGAGAACCCCGGCACCAAGGTGCTGCTGGACAAGGTGCCGTACAAGGCGGTGGTCGAACAGTTGCCGGTGCAACTGGCTGCCGGTGAGGGCCCCGATGTGGCGCGTGTCGCCGACCTCGGCGGCCTGAACAAGTTCTATCTGGACCTGACGCCGCACTTGAGCGCCGCACGCGTCAAGGCCTGGCAGGACAACTTCGCTTCCAGCCTAGGTTGGTTCCGGGCCGGCCCGGCCGACCGCGGCATCTACGGCCTGATGTCGCAGCTCACCGTGACCGGGGCCTTCGTCAACAAGACGTTGTTTGAGCAAGCCAAGGTGGCGATGCCGGGGCCGACTGCCACCTGGGACGACTGGATGGAGGCCGCGCGCAAGGTCGCGGTGGCCACCAAGACGCCGTTCGCGATGGCGATGGACCGCAGCGGCCACCGCTTCGCGCCCTTGGCCGTGGCCTACGGCGCGAAGATTTTCGACGCCAGCGGCCGTCCGGCCATCGACGCGGGCTATCAGACCGCCGCACGCAAGTTTGTCGACTGGCACAAGGCCGGCCTGATGCCCAAGGACGTTTGGGGTGGCGTCGGCGGCTCGCAGTACCGCGACGCGTTCGAAGAATTCGCCAACGGCCGCGTCGTCGTCTACTACTCGGGCTCATGGCAGGTCAAGCGCATGGATACGCAGGTGACCAAGGCCTTCGACTGGGCGGTGGCCCCCGCGCCTTGCGGCCCGGCCGCTTGCACCGCGATGCCGGGGGGTGCGGCCTTCGTCGCCTTCAAGCACACCAAGGTGCCAGCGGAGGCGGCCAAGTTCATCGACTTCATCGCGCGCGACGACAACTACCGCGAGCTGATGGCGCGCACCGAAAATATTCCGGCCAGCCTGGCCGTGGCCAAGGCGGGCGTCACCTACAACGTCTCGGCCAATGCCAAGGCGGCGCTCAATTCATTCGTCGCCGATGTGCCGAAGATCGCCAAGGCCAACTACGACTTGCAGGGCTACCGCTTCAACCGCGCCGTCTTCCTGCCCACTGCGCAGCGACTGGGCCAGGCGGTGGCCGGCGAGATGTCAGCCGACGAAGCCTTGAAGCGCCTGGCCGCCGACGTCGACGAGCAGGTCACCGCCGCCAGCAAGTAAGCCGCGGCCAGCAGGCCCGACGTCGGGAGCAACGACGATGATGAAGCAAGGCAAGGCCACGCCCTGGTTTTTCCTCGGGCCCAACCTCGTCATCTTCGGCGTCTTCACCTTCCTGCCGATCGTCATCAACCTGTACTACGCCTTCACCGGCGGTGTGGAGCTGTACCCGCGCAACCGGCCTTACGTCGGCTTCGAGAACCTGGCCACCTTGCTCGATTGCGGCAGCTACCTCGATCCATCGAGCTGCAAGAAAGATATCTTCTGGCGCGCGGTCTGGAACACCGCGCGCTTCTCGCTGTTCCAGGTCTCGCTGATGGTCTTGTTCAGCATGATCACGGCCCTGGTGCTGAACCGCAAGATCATCGGCCGCGGCTTCTGGCGCGGGGTGTTTTTCTACCCGGTGCTGTTGTCGCCGGTGGTGGTGGCGCTGATCTGGAAGTGGATCCTGCAGCGCGAAGGCCTGCTCAATGGCGTGATGACCGCCGCGGGCGCCGATCCGGTGCTGTGGCTTGGTGAGCCGGGCTGGGCATTCTCATGGGTCATCTTCGTCACCATCTGGGCCCACATGGGCTTTTACACGCTGATCCTGCTGGCCGGATTGCAGGCGATCCCGGCCGATTTGTATGAGGCCGCGCAGATGGACCGTGCCTCACCCTGGCGCACCTTGCGGCGCATTACGCTGCCGCTGCTCTTGCCCAACCTGCTGGTGGTGCTGGTGCTGGCCGCGATCCGCGCGGTGCAGACCTTCGACGAGGTCTTCGTGCTCACCGGCGGCGGGCCGGGATCGGCCACCACCTTCGTCGTGCAGTTCATCTACCAGACCGGCTTCCAGGAGCAGGTGCGCCTGTACGGCTTGGCGGCGGCGGGCTCGTTGTTGCTGGCGCTGGCCTTGATCGTGTTGACCTTGATCCAGTTGCGCGCCACGCGCGCCGACCAAGCCGGGGAGCGTGCAAGATGACCGCGGTGGCCTTCCTCACCCGCACCCGCGGCCGGCGCGCGCTCGACTGGACCGATTGGCTGTCGTACCTCTACTTGGCCCTGGGCCTGTTCCTGATGTTCGGCCCGGTGCTGTGGCTGGTGATGTCGTCGTTCAAGACCGAAGCGGCACTCACCGAATTCCCGCCCAGCCTGCTGCCCTATGGCCAGAAGCAGGTGATGGTGCCGGGCGAGGACAAGCCCAAGCCGGTCTACCGCGTCAAGCTGCCCGATGGCAGCACACGCGAGCTGCCCGAGCTGCGGCGCATCGGCCTGACGGCAACTCATGTCGATCCGGCTCAGCCCGATGTGCCGATCCGCGTCAACATCAACGACCGCGAGCCGGTGCGCGAATTTCGCCTGGCCACCGCCAATTACACCGATCTCGGCGGCAAGCTCAACTTCGGCCTGTACCTGTGGAATTCGGTGTTCATCACGGTGGTGGCCACAATCCTCACCCTGCTGTTCAATTCGATGGCCGCCTTCGCGCTGTCAAAGTACCAGTTCCGTGGCCGCTCGGGCGTGTTCCTGGTGATCCTGGCCACCCTGATGGTGCCGCCGGCCATCGTGCTGGTGCCCAACTTTCTGGTTGTCGCCGAACTCGGTTTGCTCAACAGCTTGTGGGGCGTGATCTGGCCGGCGGTGGCCACACCCACTGGCGTGTTCCTGCTGCGCCAGTACATGCTGACGATCCCCGACGAGCTGCTCGAAGCCGCGCGCATGGACCACGCCAGCGAATGGCGCATCTACTGGCGCATCGTGCTGCCGCTCTCCGCCCCGGCGCTGGCGGTGCTGGCGATCTTCTCGACGATGTGGCGCTGGAACGATTTTCTCTGGCCCTTGATCGTGCTCAGCAAGTCGGAAAAATTTACGCTGCAATTGGCACTCAACGCCTTCCAGGGCGACCTGGTGACGCAGTGGAACTACCTGCTGGCGATGACCGTGATCACGCTGCTGCCGATCACGCTGGTCTTCGCCTTCCTGCAAAAGTACATCGCCCAGGGCATCGCCTCGGCTGGAGTGAAGTGAATCATGGCCTCGTTGCAATTGATCAACCTGGTCAAGCAGTTCGGTGAAACGAAGGTGATTCATGGCGTCGACCTACAGGTGGACGATGGTGAGTTCGTCGTCTTCGTTGGCCCCTCGGGCTGCGGCAAGTCGACCCTGCTGCGCCTGATCTGCGGGCTCGAAGACGCGACATCGGGCGACATCCTGCTCGATGGCCAGCGCGTCAACGATGTGCCTGCCGCCGACCGCGGCATGGCGATGGTGTTCCAGTCGTATGCGCTGTACCCGCACATGACGGTCTACCAGAACATGGCCTTCGGCCTGGAGAACATCGGCACCGCGCGAGCCGCCGTGAAGGCCAAGGTCGACGCGGCGGCCGAGCTGCTGCAACTCGATGTGCTGTTGCAGCGCAAGCCGACCCAACTCTCGGGTGGCCAGCGCCAGCGCGTGGCGATCGGCCGCGCCATCGTGCGCGAGCCGAAGATCTTTCTCTTCGACGAGCCGCTGTCCAACCTCGATGCCGAGTTGCGGGTGTCGATGCGCGGCGAGATCACCGGCCTGCACCGGCGGCTGGGCGCAACGATGATCTACGTCACCCACGACCAGGTCGAAGCCATGACCATGGCCGACAAGATCGTCGTGCTGCGCGCCGGCCGCATCGAGCAGGTGGGCTCGCCGCTCGAGTTGTACAACCGGCCGGCGAATCGATTTGTTGCCGGCTTCATCGGCTCGCCGCGGATGAATTTCGTGCCGGTCACTGCCTCGGCCCGCGGCGTGGTCACCTCGCGCCACGGCGAGACCTATGCGCTGCCGGCGGGGGTGTCGCCTGTCGAAGGCAGCACGCTCGAACTCGGCGTGCGGCCCGAACACCTGTCGCTCGCGCAGAGCGCCGGTGCATTGGCGCTGCCGATGCACATCACCCAGGTCGAACAGTTGGGCGGCCATGCGCTGCTGTATGGCACGTTGCCTGATGGCCAAACCGCCATCAGCGCGCAATGCGCCGGCCAGCATGCGGCGCAGCCCGGCGACGCGCTGACGCTGTACGTCCCTGCCGCGGCCTGCCACTTCTTCGACGCCAACGGCCTGCGGCTCGCGCCCTCGGCATGAAGCCATTTCGCCGCGCCGTGCTCGACCGCGCCGACGCGCACGGCGTCAGCCTGACGCTGGACGCTGGCTGGCAGGCCCGCGTGGCCCTCGTCGCGCCCGGCATCGGCCGCGTGCTGTTGCTGCCCCCCGACGGCCTGCGCGAGCCGCACACCTGGGCTGTGATCGACGGCCAGGCGCGTGACCCGTGGCAGGGCGCCGAGCGCGCGCGGCTATTCAGCGCGGCACCCGCGGCCACATTGATGCAACAGGCCGGGCAGATCACGCTGGCCGACACCCAACTGCGCGTGCACATCACGCTGGCCCCCTTCGGCCTGCGCTGGGAGCAATGGAGCAGCAGCGCATGGCAGTTCTGCTGCGCCGACCGGTCGACCTTCGGCTACGCCAGTGCCGCGCGCAGCGGCCTGGCCGGCCACTGGCAGCAGCGCGACGAACACGACCAGTACTACGGTCTCGGCGACAAGACCGGCCCTCTCGACAAGGCCGGCCGCCGCTTTCGCACGCGCCAGTTGGACGCCCTGGGCTACAACGGCGAAAGCTCCGACCCGCTGTACAAACATTGGCCGTTCTTCATCGGCCGCCGTGCCGACAGCGGCGCCTGCTACGGCATCTATTACGACACCCTGGCCGAATGCACGTTCGACTTCGGCCAGGAGTTCGACAACTACCACGGCTTCTACCGCGCCACCGAAATCGCCGACGGCGACCTCGATTGCTACGTCTTCGCGGGGCCCGACATCGCCGGTGCACTTGCGCGTTTCGTCAAGCTCATCGGCGGCACCGCGATGCCGCCGCGCTGGAGCCTGGGCTATGCCAACACCGCGATGGCGCTGGCCGACGTGCCCGACGCGCAGGCGCAAATCGGCGAGTTCCTGGCCACCGCGCAGCGCTTGAACTTCCCGCTGTCGGCCTTCCATTTCGGCTCGGGCTACTCCAGCCGCGGCAAGCGCCGCTACGTCTTCACCTGGAACCACGACAAGTTTCCCGAGCCACAAGCGCTGCTGCAAAGCTTTCGCGATGC
>JANOKY010000513.1:0-1946 GCA_031419635.1 Burkholderiales bacterium
CGCCCCCTTGAGGGGGAGCGGCGCAGCCGCTTCGGGGGTGGGTCACTTCCACAGCGCGCACTTGGAGTCGGCCTTGGTCTGCCACGCCGCCTCGCCCTTGAAGACCTCGGCGACCTTGTAGTAGTCCCAGGGCTCGGTGCTCTGGGCCGGCGACTTGACCTGCATCAGGTACATGTCGTGGACCATGCGGCCGTCGCCGCGGATGTAGCCGCCCTTGGCGAAGACATCGTTGATCTTGGTCTTCTTCATCTGCGCCAGCACCTTGTCGGCGTCGTCGCTGCCGGTGGCCTTGACGGCGGCCAGGTACTGCGTCGTCGCCGAATAGTCCGCCGCCTGCAGCGACGAAGGCATGCGCTTCATCTTCTCGAAGAAGCGGCGGCTCCAGGCGCGCGCCTCGGCGTCCTTGTTCCAGTACCAACTGTCGGTCAGGTACATGCCTTGCGTCGTCTTCAGGCCCAGCGAGTGGATGTCGTTGATGAAGACCAGCAGGCCGGCCAGCTTCATCGTCTTGGTGACGCCGAATTCGTTGGCCGCCTTGATCGAGTTGATGGTGTCGCCACCAGCGTTGGCCAGGCCCAGGATCTGCGCCTTGCTCGACTGCGCCTGGAGCAGGAAGGAGGAGAAATCGCTGGCGTTCAAGGGCACTTTCACGGAGCCGACGATGGTGCCACCCGCGGCCTTGACGACGTTGGAAGTGTCGTTCTGCAGCGCGGCACCGAAGGCGTAGTCGGCATCAGGAAATACCAGGTCTTGCCCCCCGCCTTGACCACCGCATTGCCGGTGCCCTTGGCCAGCGCCACCGTGTCGTAAGCATAGTGCACGGTGTAGGGTGTGCACTGGTCGTTGGTCAGTGCCGAGGTCGCTGCGCCGACGACGATGAAGGGCTTCTTCTTCTCGGCCGCCACCTTGGCCATGGCCAGCGCGGTGCCCGAGTTGGTGCCGCCAATCAGCATGTCCAAGCCCTGGGTGTCGAACCATTCGCGCGCCTTCGCGGCAGCGATGTCGGCCTTGTTCTGGTGATCGGCGAACAGCACCTCGACCTTCTTGCCGGCCACCGTGCCGCCGGCATCGGCGATCGCCATCTTGATGGCTTCGACGCCACCCTGGCCGTCGAGATCGGCGTAGACGCTGGACATGTCGGTGATGATGCCGATGCGGATCACGTCACCGGAAATTTGCGCCTGCGCGGGCGGCGCGGCACCGAGCAGCGAGGCGCAAGTGACTGCGCAGACAGCGGTCAGTTTCTTCAGTTTCATCGTGGATTCTCCGTGGGTGGGTTGGACTTCGATGACAACAAGGGCGCGCTTCACACGCCCAGATACTCATGCAGCCGATCGAGGTTGGCGGGCAACTGCGCTTGGGTAAAAGCCTGCTGGATGCGGCCGTGCTCCATGACGAAGAAGCGGTCGGCCAGCGGCGCGGCGAAACGAAAGTTCTGCTCGACCATGACGATGGTGTAGCCCTGCTTGCGCAAGGCCAGCACCATCTGGGCGAGCTTTTGCACGATCACCGGAGCCAGGCCCTCGGAGATCTCGTCGAGCAGCAGCAGCCGCGCGCCGGTGCGCAGAATGCGGGCCACCGCCAGCATCTGCTGCTCGCCGCCCGACAGCCGCGTGCCCTGGCTGGCCGCGCGCTCGCGCAGGTTCGGGAACATGGCGTAGATCTGCTCCACGCTCATGCCGCCCTTGGCCAGTTCGGGCGGCAGCATCAGGTTTTCTTCGGCCGACAGGCTGGAAAAAATGGCGCGCTCTTCCGGGCAATAGCCGATGCCCAGCCGCGCAATGCGGTGCGTGGCCATCTCGATAACTTCGTTGCCCCGCACCCGGATCGAGCCCTTGCGGCTGCCCGTCAGGCCCATGATCGCGCGCAGCGTGCTGGTGCGGCCGGCGCCATTGCGGCCGAGCAAGGTGACGACCTCGCCTTCCTGCACTTCGAAGTTCACGCCG
>JANOKY010000514.1:0-2860 GCA_031419635.1 Burkholderiales bacterium
AACCCAACGTGTTGTAGCCCCAGTAGTTGACGCGGCCCCGGTCGGCCAGGCCGGGCTCATCGAGGTGGTAGTGGATCGGCAGCAGCTCGAGGCTGGTCACGCCCAGGGCCTTGAAGTGGGCGATGGAGAGCGCGTGCGCCAGGCCGGCGTAGGTGCCGCGCAGCGCCGCCGGCAGCCCGGGCAGGGTCTTGCCGAAGCCTTTGACGTGGATCTCGTACGCCACCACGTCGCGCGCCGCCACGCGCGGTGCGTTGTGCCAGCCCGGCGCGGTGGCGGGTGGCGGCGCGACGCGGGCCTTGAGCGCCTGCACGGCGTTGTCGCGCGCGTCGAACGAGCGGCTGCCGTCGGGGTGGCCGACCTCGTAGCCATGGTGCTCGGGCGCCCAGGCGAAGTGGCCGACGATCTCGCGCGCCCAGGGGTCGAGCAGCAGCTTGTGGGCGTTGAAGCGGTGGCCGCGCTCGGGTGCGTAAGGGCCGTGCGCGCGCAGGCCATACAGCAGGCCCGGGCCGACGCCATTGACGAAGCCGTGGAAGACGCCGTCGTGCGGACCGTGCAAGGTGTAGCGCTTCAATTCGCGCGCGCCGGAGGCGTCGAACAGGCACAGCTCGATGCGCTCGGCATGGTCGGAAAAAACGGCGAAGTTGACGCCACCGTCACGGGCCAGGGCGCCGAAGGGTTCGGCGCGGCCGGGTTGGAGCAGTTCGGGCAGTCGCATCGCTACTGACTACTTCTGCGTCGACACTTTGGCCACATAACCCGGCAGGTGCAGCTTCTCCATCGGCCCGCGCCCGGTGGCGGCGCTGATCAAACCGAGCACGCGGCCAGGCTCGGTGCCGACCATCGGCCAGTCGAAGCGCCAGCTCCAGTTGCCGGTGCCCATCAGGCCGGGGATGTTCATGCGGTGGCGGGCATCCAGGCCGAGCACGTCCTGCATCGGAAAGATGGCGGTGTTGGCCACCGAGGCGCTGGCGGCGCGGATCATGGCCCAGTGGATGTCGTGCGCGCTGGCTGCGAGGTAGCTGCCGGCGTAGATGCGTTCGCGCTCGGGCGCGGCTTCCCACCAGCCGCGCGCGGTGTCGTTGTCGTGGGTGCCGCTGTAGACCACGGTGTTGGGCACGTAGTTGTGCGGCAGGAAAGCATGCGTGGCGTCGTCGCCGAAAGCGAACTGCAGGATGCGCATGCCCGGCAGGCCGCAGGCGTCGCGCAGGGCTTGGACATCCGGCGTGACGATGCCGAGGTCTTCGGCCACGATCGGCAGCGCGCCGAGCTCGCGCTCGATGGCGTCGAACAGGGCCTTGCCGGGGCCCGGCAGCCAGCGGCCAACGATTGCGGTCGGGCAACTCGCCGGCACCTCCCAGTAGCTCGCGAAGCCGCGGAAATGGTCGATGCGAAAGGCATCGGCCTGCGACAGCGCGCGCTTGACGCGGTCGACCCACCAGCGGTAATCCTCGGCGGCCATGCGCTCCCAGCGGTCCAGCGGGTTGCCCCAGCGCTGGCCGGTGGCGGAAAAGAAATCCGCCGGCACGCCGGCGATCACCGTCGGCTGGAACTGCTCGTCGAGCGAGTACAGGTCGGGCCGGGCCCAGCAATCGGCCGAGTGGTGGGCGATGAAGATCGGCAGGTCGCCCATGATCGCGACGCCGCGCTCGTTCGCGTAGGCCTTGACGACGTGCCACTGCGTCTCGAAGCACCACTGCACGAACTGCCAGAAGCCGATCTCGGCGGCGTGGGCCTGGCGCGCGGCCTTCAATGCGGCCTTGTGGCGCCGTGCCAGCGGCGCGTCCCAGGCCCACCAGGGCTGGCCGCCATGCGCGGCCTCGAGCGCCATGAACAACGTGTAGTCGTCGAGCCAGGCGGCCTCGCGCGCGCACCACGCGGCCAGTGCCGCGCGATCGGCCGCACTGGCACGTTCGGCAAAGCCCGCGGCGGCGGCGCGCAATCGGCCCATGCGCCAGGGCACCACGCGCAGGTAGTCGACGCGCTGGCGGTCGAAGGCCGGCACCTCAGCGGCTGGCAGCCAGCCGCGCTCGATCAGCGGCTCCAGCGCCACCATCAACGGGCTGCCGGCGAAGGCCGAGACGCTCTGGTAGGGCGAATCGCCGGGGCCGATCGGCGTCATCGGCAGCAACTGCCAGAGGCGCTGGCCGGCGCCCTGCAACCAGTCGACGAAGTGATACGCCGCAGGCCCGAAATCGCCGACGCCATGCGGCCCCGGCAGCGAGGTGATGTGCAGCAGCACGCCACTGCTGCGCTGGTTCAGGTCCATGACGACGATCTCAGTTGCTCCAGCGCGCGCCCCGCGACGCATGAACGGCGGTGTTGCCAAGCTGCCGCCGCGGGTCCGGCTCTGCCGGTCCGCCAGCGGCGCCCCCTTGAGGGGGAGCGGCGAAGCCGCTTCGGGGGTGGTTCATATCACGCGGGGACGAGGAAGACAGTGGCCAGCGGCGGCACCGTGATGCGGATTGACTGGGCGCGGCCGTGGCTGCCCACACCGCTCACCGCCAGCGGCCCGGCACCATTGCCGACGTTGCTGCCGCCGTAGAAGGCCGAGTCGGTGTTGAGCACTTCGCGCCAGGCGCCGGGCCCTGGCGGCACGCCCAGCGTGATGCGCTCGCGCGGTACCGGCGTCATGTTGCTGAGCACCAGCACCATGCCGCCGCTTGCATCGCGGCGCATCCAGGACAAGAGGGAGCGATCGGCATCGTGCGCGTCGATCCATTCGAAGCCCTCGCCGCTGCAATCGAGGCGGTGCAGCGCCGGCAGCTCGCGGTACAAGCGGTTCAGGTCGCGCACCAGGCGCTGCACGCCGCTGTGCATCGCGTCCGTGAGTTGGCCCCAGGGCAGTTCGCCGTCATGCGCC
>JANOKY010000515.1:0-5624 GCA_031419635.1 Burkholderiales bacterium
CTTTCACGGCACCACCATCATCAGCGTGCGCCGCAATGGCGTGGTGGCGATCGGTGGCGACGGCCAGGTCACGCTCGGCAACATCGTCATCAAAGGCAGCGCGCGCAAGGTGCGCAAGCTGCACCACGACAAGGTGCTGGCCGGTTTTGCCGGCGCCACCGCCGACGCCTTCACGCTGTTCGAGCGCTTCGAGGCCAAGCTCGAAAAGCACCACGGCCACCTGGTGCGTGCAGCGATCGAGCTGACGCGCGACTGGCGCACCGACCGCGTGTTGCGCCGCCTGGAGGCGATGCTGGCGGTGGCAGACAAGGAGGCTTCGTTGATCATCACCGGCAACGGCGATGTGCTCGAACCCGAGCACGGCATCGTCGCCATCGGCTCGGGCGGCGCCTACGCCCAGGCCGCCGCTCGCGCCTTGCTGGCTCACAGCGAACTGGCTGCGCCCGAGATCGTCAAACGCTCGCTCGAGATTGCCGGCGACATCTGCATCTACACCAACCAGCAGCACACCATCGAGGTGCTGGAGTGAACCACCCCCGAAGCGCCTTCGGCGCTCCCCCTCAAGGGGGCACCGCCAGCGGCCCGGCAGAGCCGGCTCCGCGGCGGATGCTTGGTAAGGCAACCCCCAACCGAGAGCCGACATGTCCTCGATGACACCCAGCGAGATCGTTTCGGAGCTGGACAAACATATCGTCGGCCAGAACGACGCCAAGCGCGCGGTGGCCATCGCGCTGCGCAACCGCTGGCGGCGCCAGCAGGTGGAAGAGAAGATGCGCGGCGAGATCACGCCGAAGAACATCCTGATGATCGGCCCCACCGGCGTGGGCAAGACCGAGATTGCCCGTCGATTGGCTCGGCTCGCCGACGCGCCCTTCATCAAGGTCGAGGCCACCAAGTTCACCGAGGTCGGCTATGTCGGCAAGGATGTCGACTCGATCGTGCGCGACCTGATGGACGTGGCGGTCAAGCAGGAGCGCGAGCGCCAGATGCGCAGCAAGCGGGCGCTGGCCGAAGACGCGGCCGAAGAGCGTGTGCTCGACTTGCTGATCCCCTCGGCCCGCACGGTCGTGGGTTTCGGCAGCGAAACCGCGGCCGCGAGCCCGCCCGCCGACAGCACTGCACGCCAGGTGATGCGCAAGCGACTGCGCGAAGGCGCGCTGGCCGACAAGGACATCGAGATCGAGGTCGAACAGGCGCGCCCGGCGCTGGAAGTGCTCGGCCCGCAGGGCATGGAAGAAATGGCCGAGCAATTGAAGGGCCTGTTCGCGCAGATGGGCGGCACGCGCAAGAAGACGCGCAAGCTCAAGATCGGCGAGGCGCTCAAGTTGCTGATCGACGAAGAAGCCGCCAAGCTGGTCAACGAAGACGAGATCCGCGCCGCGGCCCTGGCCCAGGCCGAAGGCAATGGCATCGTCTTCATCGACGAGATCGACAAGGTCACGTCGCGCAACAGCGAAGGCAGCGGTGGCGAGGTGAGCCGCCAGGGCGTGCAGCGCGACCTGCTACCACTTGTCGAAGGCACGGCGGTCAGCACCAAGTACGGCATCGTCAAGACCGACCACATCCTGTTCATCGCCAGCGGCGCCTTCCACCTGGCCAAGCCGAGCGATCTGATCCCCGAGCTGCAGGGCCGCTTCCCGATCCGCGTCGAACTCGGCTCACTCACGGTGGATGATTTCGAGGCCATTCTCACCAGCACGCACGCCAGCCTGGTCAAGCAGTACCAGGCCCTGCTGGCCACCGAAGGCGTCACGCTGTCGATCACGCCCGACGGTGTGCGCCGGCTGGCGCAGATCGCCTTCGACGTGAATGAGCGCACCGAGAACATCGGCGCCCGCCGCCTGGCCACGGTGATGGAGCGCCTGCTCGACGAAATCAGCTTCGATGCGCCGAATCGCGCCGGCACCAGCGTGAGCATCGACGCGGCGGCGGTGGATGCCAAGCTGGCCGCGCTGGCGGGCAACGAAGACTTGTCGCGCTACATCCTCTAGTCAGAGAGCCAGCCGGTGCGACTGCAAAGCCAGCAGGCCGTCGAAGATCAGCGAATCGACGGTTTCGAACGGCAGGTCGGTGATCGGGGCCATCTTCACTGCGGCGCCGCCGGTCATCAGCAGCAGCGGCTCGGCGCCGCAGCGTTGCACCAGTTTGCGGTGGATGCGCTCGATGGCGCCGGACAGGGCGTGGGCGCCGCCGCTCATCAGCGCGTCGCTGGTGTTGGTGGGGAAATCGACCACCTCGCCGGTGGGCACGCGCAGGCCGGCGGTGCCCTGTTCGAGCGCGCGCAGCATCAGGCCGAAGCCGGGCATGATCAGGCCGCCGATGAAGTGGCCCTGGGCGTCGAGCGAATCAACGGTGACCGCCGTGCCGACCATCACCACCAGGGCCGGCCGCGCGGGCTTGCGTTGCTGCACGTGCCAGCGCGCGCCAATCAGCGCAGCCCAGCGGTCGGCGCCCAGGCGCGTCGGGTATTCGTAGCCGTTGACCACGCCGCCGTCGCGCGCTGAGGACACCAGCCAGCGCGGCGTGATGTCCCACAGCTCCAGTTGCTCTTCGACGCGGCGGCGCACCGCGTCACCGGCCACGTTGCAGCCGAGCATGCTGCCCGGCGCGGCGAGTTGGCGCCAGTCGCCGTCGGCCAGGGTGTCGATGGTTTCGAGGAACACCGCGCCCTGCGCCAGCACCGGGGCGCCGGGCTGCGGCGAGGCGTACTGCGCCCATTTCAAACGCGTGTTGCCGATGTCGATGGCCAGGAAACTCATGTCGGCGGCCGCGATGCCGACGGCAGGCTCAGCAGGTGGCGCACATGGCGCATGGTTTGCGCCGCGATGATCTGCCGCCGCGGCTTGCGCAGGCGCGACTCGACTTCGTCGAGCAGGGCTTCGAGGGCCTCGCGGCTGGTGGCGCGCTTCAATTTCATCAGCGTCAGCGCGCCGCTCATCGGTGCCTCCTGGCGCACCGCGCGCAGCATCAGCTCGCGGGCTTCGGCAAACGGCCGATCGGTGGGCGTGCCGGCGGGGTCGTCGATCACCGACCAGGTCGACTCGCCTTGCAGCGATTGCGACGACGGCAGCAACGACGATTCGCCGCCCGCCGCCAGGGTCACGGTGGCGTCGGCGCGCGCGCTGCCGGCCAGGGCCACCAGGCCCAGGATCAGCAGATCGTCCAGGCATTGAGCTCCGGCGCCGGCCTGCGCGGCGAGCTTGCGGATGTCGCCTTCGCTGCGCCGCCCGTCCACCAGCAGCAGCACGGTGCGGTGGCGCTGCGACAAGCGGCGCCCGCGGGTGGCCAACTCGGCGTGGCCGGAGGCGGTGCGGTGCGGCTGGGCGCCGGGGCGCTGGAGCAGGGCCATGGTGGCGCGATTGTGCAGACATCCAGCCGCCGACTGTGCGCTGTACGGGCAAACCACGACGCCGCGGCAGCCGGCGCGCAGCCGCAGGGCAACGGTGGCATCATCGGCAGTTGACGTTTACGTCAACGTCAATTGACCGCAGCCGGACCCCGCCATGACCGATCTCTCTGCTGAAACCAAAGCCCTGGCCACCTACCGGCCCAAGCACAAAGTGCGCTTCGTCACCGCGGCCAGCCTGTTCGACGGCCACGACGCGGCCATCAACATCATGCGCCGCATCCTGCAAGGCATGGGCGCCGAGGTCATCCACCTGGGCCACAACCGCTCGGTCGATGAAGTCGTGACCGCGGCGCTGCAGGAAGACGCGCAGGCCATCGCCGTCAGCTCGTACCAGGGCGGCCACGTCGAATACTTCAAGTACATGGTCGAGCTGCTGGCCGCGCGCGGCGGCGAGCGGATCCAGGTCTTCGGCGGCGGTGGTGGCGTGATCGTGCCCGGCGAAATCCGCGAGCTGGCCGAGCGTGGCGTGCGCATCTACAGCCCGCAGGACGGCCAGCGCATGGGCCTGCAGGGAATGATCGGCGAGATGCTGATGCGCGCCGATGCCGACCTGTCGCTGTTCGCGCCGAAGTCGCTGAGCCTGCTGGCCGGCCACGGCGAAGCGGCCTGGCGCGCGCTGGCGCAACTGATCACCGCGCTCGAAAACGGCCAGGTCGACGCCGAACGGCTCGCGGCACTGCACCGCCAGGCCGCCGCCGCCCACGTGCCCGTGCTCGGCATCACCGGCACGGGCGGCGCGGGCAAGTCGAGCCTGACCGATGAGCTGATCCGCCGCCTGCGGCTGGACCAGAACGACCGGCTGCGGCTGGCGGTGATCTCGATCGACCCGTCACGGCGCAAGAGCGGCGGCGCGCTGCTCGGCGACCGCATCCGCATGAATGCGATCGGGCCGTGGCAACAGGGGCCGCGGGTCTACATGCGCAGCCTGGCCACGCGCGATTTCGGCAGCGAAATCAGCCAGGCCCTGCCCGATGTGCTGGCCGCTTGCATGGTGGCCGGTTTCGATTTGATCGTGGTCGAGACCTCGGGCATCGGCCAGGGCGACGCGGCGATCGTGCCGCAGGTCGACATCCCGATGTATGTGATGACGCCCGAGTTCGGCGCCGCCAGCCAACTGGAGAAGATCGACATGCTCGACTTCGCCGAGTTCGTGGCCATCAACAAGTTCGACCGCAAGGGCGCGGCCGATGCGCTGCGCGATGTCGCCAAGCAGGTGCAGCGCAACCGCGAGGCGTTCAAGCAGATGCCCGACGCGATGCCGGTGTTCGGCACGATGGCCAGCCGTTTCAATGACGACGGCGTCACCGCGCTGTACCAGGCGCTGAAGCCGCGGTTGGCGCAGGCGGGATTGAAGTTGGCGGACGGCCGCCTGCCCGCGGTGACCACGCGCCACAGCACCCACCAGGTGCCGATCGTGCCCGGCGCGCGCGTGCGCTACCTGGCCGAAATAGCCGACACCGTGCGCAGCTACAAGCGCCGCGCGCGCGAGCAGGCTGCGCTGGCGCGCGAAGTCCAGCAGTTGCGCGCCGCCGCGAAGATGCTCACCGTCGGCAAGCCCGACAAGCCGCGCGCCGCCGAAGCGGCGATCAATCTGGCTGAGCAGCGCGAAGCCCAACTCGACGCAACCGCCAAGAAGCTGCTGGCGATGTGGCCCGACATGCAGAAGGCCTACGCTGGTGACGAATACGTGGTGAAAATCCGCGACAAGGAAATCCGCACCGCGCTGACCTACACCACGCTGTCGGGCAGCAAGGTGCGCAAGGTCGCTTTGCCGCAGTACGAGTGCCACGGCGAGTTGCTGAAATGGCTGCTGCTCGACAACGTGCCCGGCAGCTTCCCGTACACCGCCGGCACCTTCGCCTTCAAGCGCGAAGGCGAAGACCCGACACGCATGTTTGCCGGCGAGGGCGATGCGTTTCGCACCAACACCCGCTTCAAGCTGCTGTCATCGGGTCTGCCGGCCAAGCGCCTGTCCACCGCCTTCGACTCGGTGACGCTGTACGGCCATGACCCCGATCGGCGCCCCGACATCTACGGCAAGGTCGGCAACTCGGGCGTGAGCATCGCCACCCTGGACGACATGAAGGTGCTGTACGGCGGCTTCGACCTGACGCACCCGGCCACGTCGGTCAGCATGACGATCAATGGGCCTGCGCCGACGATCCTGGCGATGTTCATGAACACCGCGATCGACCAGAACCTGGACAAGTTCAAG
>JANOKY010000516.1:0-2653 GCA_031419635.1 Burkholderiales bacterium
CAGGGGCGATTGGGCCGAGCGCCACGGGCGGCGTGATCTCAGCCACGCGCAAAACCCTCGGGTCGGATGCGAAGCACCACCGCACCCAGCACCACAATCGTCAGCGCGCCCAGCACCGGACTTGCAAAGACGCTGACCAACACCTGCGCTCCCCCCAGCAGGGTGCAGGCAAGAGCCAAGCTGACCAAGGAACTGCCCGAAATCATTGCCAACATGAAGGCGTTGGTCAGCCAAGGCACACCCATGTTGGGGTCGACGCTCGACAGCGGCGTGATCAGCGCGCCGGCCAGGCAGGCCAGGCCGGCACCCAGGGCAAAGGTCGACAACCGCACCTGGGAGCTGTTGACGCCCAGCGCCCGGGCCAGGGTCTCGTTCATCGTCACTGCGCGGGTTATCAGCCCCAGCCGCGTGCCGTTGAGCACGCCGGCCAAGCCGGCCGCAACGAGCAGGGCGAGGCCGATCAAGGCCAGCCGGTAGAGCGAATAGTCAATCCCGGCAAGGCGCACGGTGCCTGACAGCGGGCTCTCGGCGAACTGCACGCCGCGGCCGAAAGCCAGCGTGATGACCTGGCCGATGATGATGCCCAGCCCCCAGGTGGCGAGGATCGCGTCCAACGGCCGGGCGTGCAGGGGCCTGACGATCAGGCGCTCGACCACGGCACCGAACAGCAGCCCGATCAGCAGCGCGACCACGCCTCCCAGCCACGGGTTCCAGCCCCACTGGGTGACGAGCAGCGGTGCGTATCCCCCCAGGGTGAGGAAGCCACCGTGGGCGAAATTGATGATCTTCATGACGCCGAGGATCAACAACAGCCCGCACGAGACGATGAACAGAATCGCCGCCGTGCTCAGGACATCGAATAACAGGGACATGCCATGAGCCCAGAAATACGAGGCGGCCAGTTGGCCGCCTCTGCAATGAACAGGCCGCGAGGCCTTCAGCGCTTTACTTCAGGTTGGGGCACTGCTCGCCGGGGTCGACGTTCTTGAAGCTTTCGAGCAGCTTGATGCTGCCGTCCTTCTGCACCTGGCCGAGGTACATGGTCAGCGGTGCATGGCGCTGCTTGCTCATCTTGATGCTTCCGCGTGGGCCTTCGATTTGGACGGTGGCCAGGGCCGCGACTATCTTGTCGGTGTCGGTGGACCCCGCCTTCTCGACCGCAGCCTTGTACAGATAGACGGCCTCGTACTGCGGCACCGACAAGTCGTTCGGGGTCTTCAGTTTGGCGCCAAACTTCTTCTGCATCGCCGCCAGAAATTCCTTGTTTTTCGGGGTGTCAATGTTGGTGAGGTAGGAGCCCGAGATCACGATGCCTTCGGCGTCCGCGCCCATGTCCTTCGCGGTGCCTTCGTCGACCGCGAGGTTGCCGTACGGCAGCGTGATGCCGGCGGCGCGCAACTGCTTGGTCAACGTCACGTTCGGCGCGCCGCCCGCGGTGGAGGTGACGATCGCATCGGGCTTGGCGGTCTTCAGCTTGTTGATCACCGCCGTCCAGTCGGACCCGTCCATTGGCAGGTACTCCTCGCCGACGACCTTGCCGCCCTTCATGACGATGTAGCTCTTGGTGAACTCCAGCATGCCGCGGCCGAAGGAGTAATCGCTGCCGATCAGGAAGAAGTTCTTGGCTTTGCTGGTCTTCATGAAGTAGTCGACGATGGGCGCGACCTGTTGGTCGGGCACCCACGCATTGACGAACATGTACTTGTTACACGAGCGACCTTCGTAGAACGAGGTGTAGATGTACGGTATCTTGCCGCGAGTCACGATCGGCAGGCCGGCGTTGCGGGCGGCGCTGGTCTCCATCGAGATCAGCACATTGACCTTCTTCTGAAAGATCAGCGAATCGAAGGCCTTCTGCGCGCCGGCGGCGCCGCTCCCGTCATCAGCCACCTCGAGCGCGACTTGGCGCCCCAGAATGCCACCCTTGGCATTGATCTCTTCAACCGCCAACTCGGCGGCCTGCACCACCGACGGCGCCACCACGCTGTTGGCACCGCTCAAGCCCACTGGCACGCCGATCTTGATCGGATCGGCCGCCTGTGCCTGCAGGGCCAGCAGGCATGCCGCTGCCGCCAGGGTCTGTTGAAACCACTTGTTTGCGCTCATGAAAACCTCCATCACCACGTTAAGAAGAAGAAAACCGAATTACCGCCTTGGTTCATTCGTACGCATCCGGGCGGCGATCCCGGAGTACTTGGTTGAAATCATTCCAGCGTCGCGCCCGGCGTGCCTGCGCCAAATCCAGGTCGGCGTAGATGATCTGCTCTTCGGTCGCCGAGGCTGGGCCTCCGATCGGCCAGCCCGAATAGCTGGTGATCAGGCTCTGGCCGACAAAGCGCTGTCCGCGCTCGGTGCCGACACGATCAGCTGCGGCGATGTAGATCGAGTTGGTGTGTGCTGCGGCCATCGTCAGGATGTTGGCCATCGCCTCACGCGTTGCATCCTGCCCCGGTATCGGCACCCAGTTGGTGGGCACGCAGACAAGTTCGGCGCCTTTGAGCGCGCAGCTGCGGTAGAACTCGGGAAACCAGCCGTCGTAGCAGATGCCCACACCGAGGATGCCGTGCTCGGTCGGGAAGACCGGAAAGCCCAGGTCACCGGGCGCGAAGAAAAGGTTCTCGTCACCCCACAGGTGCACCTTGCGGAACACCCC